>NZ_JRKC01000088.1:0-9555 GCF_000800925.1 Microbacterium sp. ZOR0019
CCCCGCCACCCGCGGGGCGCTTCGGCCCCTTCACGGGGCGCCACGGCCGCGCCCCTCGCGCCGATGCTCGCCGAGAACGGCACCGCCGGGGTCGCGCGGGCGCTGAGCGATCCGTCCTGGGTCGAGGTGAAGTGGGACGGCATCCGAGCCCTGGGCACCTGGGCCGACGGACGGATGCTCCTGCACGCGCGGCGCGGCACCGACATCACGACCCGCTATCCGGAACTCACCGCCGACGGCGCCCCTTTCCTGCCCGTCGCCGACGCGATCGTGGACGGGGAAATCGTGGCGTTCGACGGCCAGGGACGCCCGAGCTTCTCCCTGCTGCAGAACCGCATGCATCTGACCCGTCCGCGCGAGATCGAGCGGGAGGTGGTCCGCACGCCGATCGTGTACATGCTCTTCGACCTGCTGCGCCTCGACGGGCACGATCTCACGGGCATGCCGCTGCGCGAGCGCCGCATCCTGCTCGAAGACGTCGTCGCGGGTCTCGACGCCCCGATACAGATCCCTCCGGTCTTCGACGACGTCGACGCGGCCCTCGCTGCCAGCAGGGAGTTCGGTCTCGAAGGCGTCGTGGTGAAGGACCCGCAGTCCCGTTACCGCCCGGGGCAGCGCAGCCCGTCCTGGCTGAAGCTCAAGCACACGCGCATGCAGGAGGCCGTGATCGTCGGGATCCGGCCGGGCAAAGGCGATCGCGAGAGCACACTCGGCTCGCTCCTGCTCGCGGTGCCCGACCGCTCCGGCGGCCGAGGCGGATCAGCGCCGTTGCGCTACGTCGGGAGGGTGGGAACCGGATTCACCGACCGCATCCTCCACGATCTGCTCGCACGCCTCGACCCGCTGCGCAGGGAGACAGCGCCCCTCGACGGCGTGCCCGCGCCCGACGCGTCCGACGCGCTCTGGGTGCATCCCGAGCTCGTGGGCGAAGTCGAGTTCGCCAATTGGACCCCCGATGGGGTGCTCCGACACGCACGATGGCGAGGGTTGCGGCCCGACAAGGAGCCGGACGACATCGTCGTGGAGCGCTGACCACTCCCCCGCACCGGAGCGTTCGGAGCGTTCACGCGTGGTGCGGCTCGCAGTCCGACTTCTCAGCCGGCTCGATCTGGAACGTCGAATGCTCGACATCGAAGTGATCGGCCAAGCACGCCTGCATGTCGGAGAGGAGCTGCGTCGACCTCCCGTCGGCGAACAGCTGCGGCTCGACGGTGACATGCGCCGTGAACACCGGCGCGCCCCGCGTGAGCTGCCACACGTGCACATCGTGCACGCCGACCACACCGTCGTACCCCAGCAGGTGGGTGCGGATGTCGCTGACGGCGGTGCCCTTGGGCGCCGACTCGGCGAGGACCGAGAACACTTCGCGCAGCAGCGCGATCGCTCGCGGGATGATCATCGCCGCGATGAACAGGGAGGCGATCGCATCGGCCGGCATCCATCCCGTCAGGAGGATCACGATCGCGGCGACGATGACCGCGGCGGACCCGATCAGGTCGCCCATCACCTCGAGATAGGCACCACGCACATTGATGCTCGTGCGCTGCGCACGGCTGAGCAACCACATCGAGACGGCATTCGCCATCAGGCCGACGACGGCGACCACGAGCATGAGCCCGCCGGCGACCTCGACGTCGCCGGGGTTCAGCAGGCGGCCGATGCCCTCGATCGCCACCCACGTGGCCAGGGCGATCAGGATCACGGCATTGATCAACGCGCCGAACACCTCGGCGCGTTGATACCCGAAGGTCCGTCGATCATCGGCTGGTCGCGCGGCCACGGTCGCGGCGATGAGCGCGATCACGAGCGCGGAGGCGTCCGTGAACATGTGCGCGGCGTCGGCGAGCAGGGCGAGCGAACCGGTCAGGATCGCACCGACGACCTGCACGACCATCACGGTCGCCGTGAGCGTCAGCGAGATCGCCAGCAGGCGTCGACTGTTGGCCGAACGGATGCCGCCGGCGGCGGGTGCGTGATCGTGCATGCCCCCAGGCTAGACCGGGAATCACAGCCGGAAGGCCTGTTCGCGCTAGTCGGGAAGGGTAACGATTCTCAGCGTCACCAGCGGTTCACCGACGGGTGCGCACGTAGGTGAGCACGACGCATCCGTTGTCGAAGGTCCGGGCTTCCTCGAGGTCGAACGACTTCGGCGCGAACGCGAACCTCGCCATCGGGATCCCGTCTCCCGCGATCACCGGATACTTCTTGACGATGAGGCGGTCGATCTCGTCGATCAGCGCTCCGGCGAGCACAGCGCCTCCGGCGAGGTAGATCCCCAGCCCGTCCTCGGCCTTCACCTGCCGCACGCGTTCGACCGGATCGGTGCGCACGATCTCGACGTTCGGATCCGCGGGATCGGCGAGCGTGCTGCTGAACACGATGGTGCGCAGGTGCGCGTACGGGTCGGTCACCCCCACCTGCAACGCCGGCTCGTAGGTCCGGCGCCCCATGACCACCGTGTCGAACTGCGTCACCGGAGCGTCTGCCCCTCCGCGCCCCGCGCGGGCGAAGGTCGGCTGCACGTCGGCGAACTCCGTGCCGAGCGACTCGGCGAACGCCGGGGTGACGGGATAGAAGTCGACCTCGTCCGCGGGGCCCGCGATGAAGCCGTCGAGGGAGACACCGATGTAGTAGGTCAGTTCACGCATGCCTTCACGATAAGCACGACACGTGAAGTACGTCAACCGTAGTGGTTACGCTTCTTCGGCCGTCAGAGTGCAGCGAGCACCGGCAGCAGTTCCGCGAACGCACGCGCACGATGCGACTGCGACTGCTTCTCCTCCGCACTGAAGTCGCCCACCGTACGCTCCTCGCCGTGCGGCTGACCGTCGGGGATGAAGATCGGGTCGTAGCCGAAACCACCGCCACCGGACGCCTCGTGTGACAGACGCCCCGGCCACCGGCCTTCGACGACCTGCTCCCGGCCGTCGGGCATCACCAGGGCGATGGTCGAGGTGAAGTGCGCGGTCCGATGCGGGTCGGCGATGTCGCGCAGCTGATCGAGCAGGAGCGCGAGATTCGCCCCGGCATCCTTCTTCTGGCCCGCCCAGTACGCGGAGAAGACCCCGGGCGAACCGCCCAGGACGTCGACGCAGATACCGGAGTCGTCGGCCAGAGCGGGGAGCCCGGTGTGCGTCGCCGCCGCCCGCGCCTTGATCAGTGCGTTCTCGGCGAAGGTCACGCCGTCCTCGACCGGTTCCGGGCCGTCGTAGCCGACGACCTCGAGGTCGGGTCGTGCCTGCGCGACGATCTGCTGGAACTCCGCGACCTTGTGCGGATTGTGCGTCGCGAGGACGACCTTCATCGTCATTCCCCCGCCAACGCGGCGAGCTGCTTGCCCCTCAGCTCGTCGCATCCGGACACCCCGAGCTCGAGCAGCGCATCCAGTTCGCGCTTGTCGAACGGCGCCCCCTCGGCTGTGCCCTGGACCTCGACGAACAGTCCGCGGCCCGTGACCACGACGTTCATGTCGGTCTCGGCGCGCACGTCCTCGACGTATGCCAGATCGAGCATGGGCTCGCCGTCGATGATCCCGACCGACACCGCGGCCACGGAGTCGAGCAGCGGCGTGGAGTTCTTGCCGATGAACTTCTTCTCGCGCCCCCACTCGATCGCGTCGGCCAGCGCGACGTATGCGCCGGTGATGGCCGCGGTACGCGTGCCGCCGTCCGCCTGCAGCACGTCGCAGTCGATGACGATCGTGTTCTCGCCGAGCGCCTTGGTGTCGACCACGGCGCGAAGGGCACGACCGATGAGCCGGGAGATCTCGTGCGTGCGTCCGCCGATGCGCCCCTTCACGCTCTCGCGGTCATTGCGGCTGTTCGTGGCGCGCGGGAGCATGGCGTACTCGGCCGTGACCCACCCCTTGCCCTTGCCGGTCAACCAGCGCGGGACGCCGTTGGTGAACGAGGCGGTGCACAGCACCTTCGTGCCGCCGAAGCTGATCAGGGCCGAACCCTCGGCCTGTGCGCTCCAGCCGCGCTCGATGGTGATCTCACGCAGCTGATCGGTGGAACGGCCGTCGACGCGGACGATGTCGGTCATGTGCTTCTCTCGGGTCAGGGTGATGCGTCGAGTCGGGATGGCTCGACACGGTGTTACTCGAAGGTGTGCTCGGGAAGGGTGATCACGCCGGTCTGGACGAGCTGCACGTCGCGGACCTCCCGGCCCATCAGGCGATTGGCCAGCGCGGTGAAGTCATCGGCCGAGACGCCGGTGGCCTCGTAGACATAGGTGGCCGTGGCATCGGGCGGTGCGAGCAGATCTCCCCGCACCAGCTGGCGGTAGACGTCGCCGGCGGTCTCATCGTCGCTGGAGACGAGCGTCACGCCCTCCCCCATCACGTAGCTGATCGCACCGCGCAGGAACGGATAGTGCGTGCAGCCGAGGACCAGGGTGTCGACGCCGGCGTCCCGCAGCGGGGCGAGGTACTCCTCGGCGACGGCGAGCACTTCGGGAGTACCGGTGATCCCCGCTTCGACGAACTCGACGAATCGCGGACAGGCGGCCGTGAACACCTGCAGCCGCTCGTCCACCTCGAGCATGTCCTGGTACGCGCGCGATCCGATCGTGCCGACCGTGCCGATCACGCCGACGCGCCCGTTCCTCGTGGTGGAGACGGCGCGGCGGACGGCGGGGCCGATCACCTCGACCACCGGGATGTCGTAGCGCTCGCGTGCGTCGCGGAGCATGGCCGACGACGCGGTGTTGCACGCGATCACGAGCATCTTCACGCCCTGCTCGACGAGTGTGTCCAGCACTTCGAGGGAATAGCGACGCACGTCGGCGATGGGCTTGGGGCCGTAGGGGGAATGGGCGGTGTCGCCGATATAGACGAACGACTCACGGGGCAGCTGGGCGCGGATGGCCCGCGCCACCGTGAGCCCGCCGACACCGGAGTCGAAGATCCCGATGGGCGCGTCGTTCATGACTCCCCAGCCTACCCGCGTGCGCACCTCCGCGTGCATCAGCACGCTCAGTAAGCTGAGCGCATGACCACGTCGACGGCGCTGCTCACCGACCGCTACGAGCTGACGATGCTCGCTGCCTCGCTCCGCGACGGGACGGCTTTCCGCCCGAGCGTCTTCGAGCTCTTCTCCCGCCGACTCTCCGGCGGCCGCCGATTCGGAGTGGTCGCAGGCACCGGACGATTCCTCGAACTGCTGCGCGAGTTCCGCTTCGGTGAGGACGAGCTTCGGTTCCTCCGCGACGAGCATGTGGTGGACGCGACATCGCTGAAGCACCTCGAGGAGTACCGCTTCACGGGCACGATCCGGGGCTATCGAGAGGGCGAGCTCTACTTCCCCGGCTCCCCCATCCTCACCGTCGAGGGAACGTTCGCGGATGCCGTGGTGCTGGAGACACTCGCCCTGAGCGTGCTCAACCACGACTCCGCCGTGGCCACGGCCGCATCGCGGATGAGCATCGCCGCGGGCGAGCGTCCGCTGGCGGAGATGGGCTCGCGCCGTGCTGCCGAACGTTCCGCGGTCGCCGCCGCACGCGCCGCGTACATCGCAGGGTTCAGCGCCACCAGCAACCTCGAAGCGGGGCGGAGCTGGGGCATCCCGACGATGGGCACCGCCGCTCATTCCTGGACGCTCCTGCACGACACCGAGGAAGAGGCCTTCCGCGCACAGGTCGACAGCATGGGCGTCGGCACGACGCTGCTCGTCGACACCTACGACATCCGGAACGGGGTCGAGACCGCGATCCGCGTCGCGGGCACCGACCTGGGCGGCGTGCGTATCGACTCGGGCGATCTCCCGATCGTCGCCGGTGATGTGCGCGTGCAGCTCGACGAACTCGGGGCGACGTCCACACGGATCACCGTGACGAGCGACCTCGACGAGTATGCGATCGCGGCACTCGCCGCGTCGCCGGTCGACGCCTACGGTGTCGGGACCTCGGTGGTCACCGGCTCCGGATACCCGACCGCGAGCATGGTCTACAAGCTCGTGGCGCGGCAGGACGCGGCGGGGGCCTGGATCGCGGTCGCCAAGGCGTCCGCGGACAAGGCCTCGTACGGCGGACGCAAGGCCGCGTTCCGGACGCTCGTCGACGGCGTCGCGACCGCGGAGACGGTCGTGGTCTCCGACGGCTTCGAGGAGCTGGACACCCCGGCCGAGCATCCCGACGGCCGCCCGCTGCAAGTGACGTTCGTCGAGGCGGGCGACATCGACACCGCACACGAGGGGACGGAGGGAACGGCGGCCGCGCGGACGCACCACCTGCGGGTGCGCGAGGAGCTTCCCGTACGCGCTCTCGCGCTCAGCAAGTCCGACCCGGCGATTCCCACCGTGTACGTCGAGGCCGACTGAGGTCAGCCGATCATCGACTCGTAGATCTCCTTGCACGTGGGGCAGATCGGGAACTTCTCCGGGTCACGACCCGGCGTCCACTTCTTGCCGCACAGCGCGCGCACCGGCTTGCCGGTGATCGCAGACTCGAGGATCTTGTCCTTCTTCACGTAATGCGAGAAGCGCTCATGGTCGCCCGGTTCGAGATTCTCCTCGCGGAGGAGCTCTTCCAGTTCGCGATCAAGCGTTGCCACGCCGCCCTGATCGGGGCTGTCCAGCGGAGTACTCATCCCGTGAGTCTAGCGGCGTCGAGCCCCCCGCGGGCGGGTGTCACGCGGTCTCGACGAACTCCATCAGCCGCTCGCCACTGCGTTCGAAGATGCGTCCGCCGATGACCGCACCCGCGGCGAGGACGGCGAGGCCGATGAGAAGGCCGACCCAGAACGTCGCCGGCGCATACGCTGAACCCTCGACGATCGTGGCCGCGAACAGCCAGATCGTCGGGACGCTGAGCACGATCGCGCCGAGGAACGCTGCAGCCGGCCCGTACGCACCGCGCGACGTCGGCCGCTGCGGCTGCTGGAACGGACTGTCGCCGGGACGGGAGACCGCGTACGGCGCGACCACCGAGACGATGCTCGAGATGCCCAGGGCGGAGAAGAGCAGGCTCGCTGCGAGGCCACCGAGCGGAAGGAGCAGACTCCAGTCTCCGATCAGCAGCAGCGAGAGCGGTACCGCGATCGCGAGGACCGGAATCGCGACGAGCAGCACGGGAACCAGTCGACCGAGGCGATCGGGAAGCCCACGCACGCCGCTCGCGACGTGGGTCCACAGTGCGGTCGAGTCGTAGGCGACGTCGTTGTGGGGCAGCCATCCGAAAAACAGTGCCATCACCGGCACCGGCACGAGCGCGGCGATCTCGACCGGCACACCGGCGACGATCAGCGGCAGCACCGTGAGCACACCGGCGACCGGGACGACGATGATGTTCATGATGTAGCGGCGATCCCGGAGCCAGTACACGAGGCTCCGCGAGGCGATCGCACCGAACGCGTTGGACGGCAGCAGCCCGAACCAGCCGAGTCCGGTGCGCTCTCTCGAGGCGACAGGACGCTCCGTGGTCGTGAGGAGGCGTCGCACGAGCCAGGTCCAGGCCGCCCAGAGGAGACCGACGGTGAGGACGGCGATGATGCCGCTGATCCAGGCAGCCGCGGTCTCGCCCGCCGCGGACGCGAAGAGGAAGGCGGGCGACGCCGCGAACGGGGTGAACCCGAGCACGGTCGACAACGTCGACAAGGAATCAGGCACGAGCCCGTCCCAGCGCAGGGAGCCGAGGAACACCGCCACGGGGAACGCGATCACGAGCAGAGCGAGGGCGAACAACGCCGTGAGCTCCCGGGACCGACGCTCCGGCAGCAGCAGGGCGTTGATGGCCATGCCGATCCGCGATATGAGCACGGTCGTGAGGATGCCGACGATCGTCATCAGCACCGCGAGGGGCCAGGGCGTGCCGTCTCCGATCGCGACGATGCAGACGCTCGTGTAGACGGCGACGAGGGCGAGACTGGGCACACTGACGAATGAGGCGAGGGTGAGCACCCACGGCATCCGGCGCTCGTCCACACCGAACACGGCGAAGCGTCGCGGGTCGAGCTGGTCGACCGCGCCGACGAGGATCGGGCCCACGAGGAAACCCAGGAGCAGCGCGGCTCCGCCGAGCACCGTGACCGCCTGCGCGACCGGGACGGGCGCACCCGACAGCGTGAACACGGCGATGCACACCACGGTCGTGACGGCGATGACGGCCGCGAACACGAGGAGCGTCCGAAACCGGCGTTCGCCGCGGAGCGACCCGAGAAGGAGAGCGAGCCTCAGTCGGAGAACGTGTGCAGCCACTCGAGCCCCTCCACCTCACCGCTGGAGCCGGCAAGTTCGACGAAGCGCGCTTCGAGCGTCTGCCCTGCGCGCACCTCGTCGATCGTGCCCTCGGCGAGCACTTCACCGCCGACGATGATGGCCACCCGGGAGCAGACACGCTCGACCAGATCCATCCCATGACTGGAGAGGATCACGGTCCCGCCGTGCGAGACGTAGGCGCGCAGGATGTCCAGGATGACCGCGGAGGAGACCGGATCGACCGACTCGAACGGCTCATCCAGCACCAGGACGCGCGGCGAGTGGATCATCGCGCCGGCGAGCATGATCTTCTTCGTCATACCCGCCGAGTAGTCCGAGACGACCCGGCTGAGAGCGTCACCGAGGTCGAATGCGCGGGCGAGATCGGCCGCACGCTTCTCGATCACGTCGGCGGAGAGCCCCCGAAGGAGTCCGTAGTAGTAGAGGAGCTGGCGTCCGGTGAGCCGGTCGAACGTCCGCAGCCGGTCGGGCAGCACGCCCATGAGCCGTTTCGCGGCCTGCGGCTGCGCGGCCTGGTCGACACCGCAGATCGTGACGCTGCCTTCATCGGCCCGCAGAAGGCCTGCGACGATCGAGAGCGTGGTCGTCTTGCCCGCACCGTTGGGACCGACGACTCCGTAGAACGAACCCGCAGGCACCGAGAGGTCGATCCCGCCGACCGCCCGGTTGTCGCCGAACTGCTTGACGAGGCCGCGGACGCTGACCGCTTCCCCGGCGGACGTCGCGTCGGTCCGTCCCGGGGCGTCGGCCACCGCATCGTCGGAGTCGGCGACAGCCTCGACGACTTCGAGCGTCGTCACCTCATCGGCTGCGTCGGCCTCGGCGACGAGCGTCTGCTCGGCGTGGTCCTCACCGCTCTCCGTTCCGGGCGCCTCCTGGTCGTCCACGGCCGGAACCGCAGCCACGGAGGCATCCGTCGTTGCCGATTCGGCCTCGGGGGCGGACTCGAGCTCGGACGACGGAGCAGACTCGGACGACGGAGCAGACTCGGACGACGGAGCAGACTCGGTCGCCGGAGCAGACTCGGTCACCGGCGAGTCTTCGATCACGAGGGCGGCATCGGTCTGCGCGGCCTTCACGTCATCGGCCTCGGCCTTCGCCTTCGCCGCAGCCGCCCTCGCCGCCGCCGACTTCTTCGCTGCCGCGGTCTTCGCTGCAGCCGTCTTCGCGGTCGTCGCGCGGGCGGTGGACTTGGTGGCGGCCGACTTGGCGGCTGCGGTCTTCGCCGCCGCCGTCTTCGCGGCCGTGGACTTCGTCGCGGGCGTCTTTCCCGCAGCCTTCGGCGCAGCCGCCTTCGCCCCGGTGACGGCGGCCCGCGGTGCGGCGACACGCACGGCCGCGG
>NZ_JRKC01000089.1:0-1595 GCF_000800925.1 Microbacterium sp. ZOR0019
GGGGGCCCGCCGTTCCCCAGATCGGCGGCCCCATCCCCTGCAGAGACGGGCGGCCGGGAACTCCTCCCCCGAGGCTCCCGACCGGCCCACCGGTGCATTCACCCCTCGCACCAGTGCCTGAACCCCGCCCCCCGGAGGAGTTCTTCGTGGCTGTCTCTCTGTGATGAGACGACGGTCTCATCGATTCATTACGCGACTTCGTGGAAAATCTTCGAGAAGTTCCTTCCGTCGCTCACCCGGTGCGGGCGGGAGGCCGCCGTTCCCCCGAACGGCGGCCTCGCTCCCCCTCCTGAGACGGACGGGCGGGGTACCTCCCCCGAGGCCCCGACCGCCCTACCGAAGCGAATACCGCTCGCACCGGCGCCTGGACTCCGCCCCCGGAGTCCGATTCGGCTGTCCTAACGATGAGACGGTCGCACCACGGATTCATTACGCGACTTCGCGAAATTCTTCGAGAAACAGCGTTTCCACGCTCGGGCGCGGACCGGATCCGCCGACGCGCGCCCCCGGAAATCTGCGTACTTCGTGGGAAAGAGTGGCTTCCCTGGGAGATTCGCGAGAGACTGGAAAAGTCGCGTGATGAGCGGCGCCTCCACGCGTCTCACCCTGTAGAGGCGCAACCGCGCCCAGCGACAGATGGATGATTGTGCACGAAGAGAACTCGAGTCACGACGAACTGATCGGTGATGCCGACCTGATCCTCCGCGCCCGTTCGGGCGACACGGGGGCCTTCGGCGAACTCTGGCGACGCCACTACCCCTCGGGAATCACGGTCGCCCGATCCATCACATCATCGATCGACCCGGATGACCTGGTGCAGGAGGCGTACACACGCATCTACCAGGCGATCATCAAGGGCGGCGGACCGAACGGGTCGTTCCGCGCCTACCTGTTCACGAGCATCCGCAACACCGCGGCAGGCTGGGGACGTGCCCGTCGCGAGACCGCGATCGACGAACTCGACACCGTCGCCGACCCCGAGACCACCGACCAGGCGGCGAACGAGGCGCTCGACCGGAGCCTCACCGCGCAGGCGTTCCGCAGTCTTCCCACGCGCTGGCAGGAAGTGCTCTGGTACACCGAGATCGAGCAGATGAAGCCGCAGGAGGTCGGCCACCTCCTCGGGATGAAGTCCGGTGCCGTGTCGCAACTGGCGTTCCGTGCGCGTGAGGGTCTCCGCGAAGCGTGGATCCAGGCGCATCTGCGCAGCGCCGAAGACGGCTCCGAATGCCAGTGGACCATCGAGCATCTGGGCGCCTACTCGCGGGGCAACCTCAGCACTCGCGACCACAAGCGACTCGAACTGCATCTCGACGACTGCGCGCGCTGCATGATCGTCGCTGCCGAGGCCAAGGACGTCTCGCAGCGTCTCGCCCTCGTTCTGCTTCCTCTCGTGCTGGGTGTCGCTGGCGCCTCGGGCTACCTCGCGACCTTGCAGGGTGCGGGCACCCCGATCGTCGCTCTCGCGGCCATGCCGTCCAGCATTCCCGGTGCCGTCTTCGGCGGCGACGGAGGAGCCGGGGCTGTCGCCGCAGGCACGGCCGCGTCCGGCGCGGGCACGGGTTCCGGCGGTGGCGCAGGTTCGGGCGGCGCCG
>NZ_JRKC01000009.1:0-153674 GCF_000800925.1 Microbacterium sp. ZOR0019
GCCGCGGACGCTGCCGCGGACGATGTCGCCGCAGGGTACGCCGCCGCCGAGGACGCCGCGGCCGCCGCCGATGACGCGGCGGATGCGGTCGCGCGTGACGCCGCCGATCACGACGAGGCACGTGAGGGCACTGACTCCGAGAGCACCGACTCCGAGAGCACTGACTCCGAGAGCTCCTCCGACGCTGGCGAGAGCGCCGTGGCCGAGGCCGCTGCGGACGAGCAGGTTGCGAAGACGCAGCCGGCGGAGGAGAAGCCCTCGACGGACGAAGCCCCTGTCGAGGAAGCGCCCGCTGCTGCCGCCGAGACTGCTGCTCCCGAGGCTGCTGACGCCGAGACTGCTGCGCCCGAAGCCGCTGCTCCCGAGGCGTCGGCTCCGGTGACCGCTGTGTCGCTGGGCCTGCTTCCCGAGGTCTTCGTCTCGCAGGTCTCCACCCAGCTGCACTTCTACGCTCCCGAGATCGTGCCGCTGCCGGCGCGTCCCGGTCGCGAGCGCGTCTTCGACCGCATCGCCGACCGCGATCAGCCGCAAGACGAGTCCGCGCCGCGCGGTCGCGGACGTCGCCGTCGCGGGGGCTCTGACGGGGATGACCAGCGCGACGAGCCGCGCCAGCGTCAGCGTGTCGTCGAGTACATCACGGAGCCGAAGGCCATCAAGGGTTCGACCCGTCTCGAGGCGAAGAAGCAGCGCCGCCGCGATGGGCGCGACGCCGGCCGTCGTCGTCCGGTCGTGACCGAGGCCGAATTCCTCGCGCGCCGCGAGTCCGTCGACCGCAAGATGGTCGTGCGCTCCAAGAACGGTCGCACGCAGATCGGTGTGCTGGAAGACGGCGTCCTCGTCGAGCACTACGTCGCCCGCAACCAGGATGCGTCGCTGATCGGCAATGTGTACCTGGGTCGTGTCCAGAACGTGCTCCCGAGCATGGAGGCTGCATTCGTCGATATCGGTCGTGGTCGCAACGCCGTGCTCTACTCGGGTGAGGTCGACTGGGACGGCGTCGAGACGGGCAATCAGCCGCGGCGCATCGAGCTCGCGCTGAAGCCGGGTGACCGTGTGCTCGTGCAGGTCACGAAGGATCCGGTCGGACACAAGGGCGCGCGCCTGACGAGCCAGATCTCCCTCCCCGGCCGCTACCTCGTTTACGTCCCCGGCGGGTCGATGAACGGCATCAGCCGGAAGCTCCCCGACAACGAGAGGGCGCGCCTCAAGCGCATCCTCAAGGAGGTCCTCCCCGAGTCCTCCGGCGTGATCGTCCGCACCGCGGCCGAAGGAGCGACCGAAGACCAGCTCACGCGCGACGTGCAGCGTCTCACCTCGCAGTGGGAGCACATCCAGAAGCAGGTCGAGAGCCAGCAGGCGCCTGCGCTCCTGCACGCCGAGCCGGACCTGCTCGTCAAGATCGTGCGTGACGTCTTCAACGAGGACTTCACGAAGATGCTGATCCAGGGGGAGGACGCGCAGCAGACGATCCGCGCCTACCTGGAGAGCGTCGCCCCCGATCTGCTCGAGCGGGTCGAGGCGTACGAAGACGAGACGGACCCGTTCGATGCCTTCCGCATCACGGAGCAGATCGAGAAGGCCCTCGACCGTAAGGTCTGGCTGCCCTCGGGTGGGTCGCTCGTGATCGACCGGACCGAGGCCATGACGGTCGTCGACGTCAACACCGGCAAGTTCGTCGGCTCGGGGGGAAATCTCGAGGAGACGGTCACCAAGAACAACCTCGAGGCGGCCGAGGAGATCGTCCGCCAGCTGCGGCTGCGCGACATCGGCGGCATCATCGTGGTCGACTTCATCGACATGGTGCTGGAATCCAACCGTGACCTCGTGCTCCGTCGTCTGATCGAGTGCCTGAGCCGTGACCGGACGAAGCACCAGGTCGCCGAGGTGACCTCGCTCGGTCTGGTGCAGATGACCCGCAAGAAGCTCGGTCTGGGCCTGCTCGAGACCTTCAGCGAGGCGTGCGAGGTCTGCGCCGGCCGCGGCGTCATCGTGCATCATGATCCGGTCGTGAAGCACCGCTCGGGCAACAGCAACGGCGGCAGCAACGGAAACGGTCAGGGCGGTCGTCGCCAGCGCGGCGGCAACGGCGGGAACGGTCAGAGCCAGAGTGCTCCGGCGGCCCCGCACGTCACCCACAGCATCACCGAGGGCGCGAAGTCCGCGCTGGCTCAGATCGCGGCGTCGACCATCGCTCCCGCCGCGGACGGGACGGCGGAGACGCCGGCGCCGGTCGCAGCGGACGAGGCACCTGCGGCGGCGGAGCGCCCCAAGAAGGCACGCAAGAAGCGCGGCGGGGATCGCAAGGGGCCCAAGAGCCCTGCGGAAGAGCTTCTCGATTCGGTGCTCGACGCGCTTCCCGAGCCGAAGGCTCCGGGACAGGGTCGAGGACGCCGTCGGGTGAGCACGGCGGCGCTGACCGGCACCCCGGTGTCGGTGAACTCCGAGCCGTCAGCGCCGGTCGCGGGCGCGGACTCGGAGTCCTGACGCGATCAGCCGGCGCACCAGCTCCTTGCCCTGCACCTGCTGGGCACCGGCGGCGACGAGTCGGGGGATCATCTCCTGCGGCACGTCGTAGTGGTCGAGGTCGAAGGCGCGCGCGGGGACGTCGTGCGCCCTCGCGAAGTCGTGCAGCTCATCGAGGCTCTCATCGCTCACCAGATGCGCCCACAGGCGTCCGTGAGCGGGCCAGAGGGGGGCGTCGACGAGCACGGTCACCTGGTCAGCCTACGACCGTGCCGTCGGGTCGGGACGCTGAACGCGAGCGAGAACCGCCGGAGTCGGCGTGGCTTTGCGACACCGACCCGCATCCGGTAAAGTAGTCCCTTGGTGCGTATGCCGCGTCTTCCTCGTCGGTTGAGGCGGAGAGCCTTGCGTTCGCGCCCGTCGTCCTGCGACGCATGCAAGCAACAGTCTTCCCGTGACATTCTCGGAGCCGAAGTGCTCCCCAACGAAACAAGGTATGAAGTGGTTTACGCAGTAGTGCGCGCCGGTGGGCGGCAGGAGAAGGTCGAGGTCGGCACGATCGTTCAGCTCGACCGTGTCAAGGCTGCCCAGGGCGAGAAGATCGAGCTGGCCGCTGTGCTGCTCGTCGACGGCGCCACGGTGACCACCGACGCTGACTCGCTGGCGAAGGTCAAGGTCACGGCTGAGGTCATCGGCAACCTCCGCGGCCCGAAGATCATCATCCAGAAGTACAAGAACAAGACCGGCTACAAGAAGCGTCAGGGCCACCGCCAGGAGCTCACGCGCGTCAAGATCACCGGCATCAAGTAAGCCCGAGGGGACTAGGACATGGCACATAAAAAGGGCGCAAGCTCAACCCGTAACGGTCGTGACTCCAACGCTCAGCGCCTCGGCGTGAAGCGCTTCGGCGGTCAGCAGGTTCTCGCCGGCGAGATCATCGTCCGTCAGCGCGGCACGCACTTCCACCCCGGCGTCAACGTCGGCCGTGGTGGCGACGACACGCTGTTCGCTCTGGCCGCAGGCGCGGTCGAGTTCGGCGCGAAGGGCGGCCGCAAGGTCGTCAACATCGTCGCTGCAGCTGAGTGATCTCAGCGCGACACTAGTCATCCGGTTCGGGGCGGGCTTCGGCTCGCCCCGTCCGTGTATCTGCACACCGAAACAACACAGGAACTCAGGGGAACCAGGACATGGTCACGTTCGTCGATACCGTCACACTGCACCTTCGTGCGGGTAAGGGCGGCAACGGCTGCGTCTCCGTGCACCGCGAGAAGTTCAAGCCGCTGGGCGGCCCGGATGGCGGCAACGGCGGTGACGGCGGTGACGTCGTCCTCGTGGCCGACCCGCAGACCGGCACGCTGCTCTCCTACCACCACTCGCCGCACCGCTCCTCCGGCAACGGCGGCCCCGGTATGGGCGATCACCGATCCGGTTTCCTGGGCGAGACGCTCGAGCTCCCCGTCCCGGTCGGCACCGTGGTGAAGAACACCGCAGGTGACGTCCTGATCGACATGATCATCCCCGGCGAGCGTTTCGTGGTCGCCAAGGGGGGAATGGGCGGACTCGGCAACGCTGCGCTGGCCACCCCGAAGCGCAAGGCTCCCGGTTTCGCCCTGCTCGGCACTCCCGGCTACGAGGGCGACGTCGTCCTCGAGCTGAAGACGGTCGCCGACATCGCTCTCGTCGGGTACCCGTCCGCGGGCAAGTCGAGCCTGATCGGTGCCATCTCCGCGGCCCGCCCGAAGATCGCCGAATACCCGTTCACGACGCTCCACCCGAACCTCGGAGTCGTCCAGGTCGGCGACTTCCGCTACACGGTCGCCGACGTGCCCGGTCTCATCGAGGGTGCGAGCGAGGGGCGCGGACTCGGTCTCGAGTTCCTCCGTCACGTCGAGCGGTGCTCCGCACTGCTGCACGTGCTCGACTGCGCCACGCTGGAGCCTGGACGCGACCCGATCTCGGATCTCGACGTCATCCTCGCCGAGCTCGGTGCCTACGAAGTTCCCGAAGGGCAGACCCCTCTGCTCGAGCGGCCGCAGTTCGTCGCGCTGAACAAGGTCGACGTCCCCGAAGCCCGCGATCTCGCTGAGCTGGTGCGTCCCGACCTCGAGGCCCGCGGGTTCCGGGTGTTCGAGATCTCCACGGTCTCGCACGAGGGACTGCGTCCGCTCACCTTCGCACTGGGTGAGCTCGTCGAGAAGCACCGCGCAGAAGCGGCGGTCGAGACGCCGCCGGAGCGCGTGGTCATCCGCCCGCGCGGCTCCAAGAAGGACTTCTCCATCCGTGTCGAGGGTGGCACGTACGGCAACGTGTACCGCATCCTGGGGGAGAAGCCGGTGCGGTGGGTGCAGCAGACCGACTTCCAGAACGAGGAGGCCGTGGGATACCTCGCCGACCGCCTGGAGAAGCTCGGTGTCGAGGATGAGCTCTTCCGCCTCGGCGCGGTCCAGGGCTCGACCGTGGTGATCGGCGAGGGCGACAGCATCGTCTTCGACTGGGAGCCCACCATGTCCTCTGCCGCGGAACTGATGAGTGCTCCCCGTGGAACAGACCCTCGCCTCGCCCCCAACGCTCGTCGCACGACGTCGGAGCGCCGCGAGCAGTACTACGAGCGCATGGACGCCAAGGCGGAAGCGCGTGCCGAGGTGGAAGCGCAGCGTCTCGCCGCATACCGCGAGGACGGCGAGTGACCGCACGAACCCGCGCGGATCTCGCGACCGCGTCCCGCATCGTCGTCAAAGTCGGCTCGTCGTCGATCAGCGGTGATTCGTCGTGGCGGATCCCCGTCATCGTCGAGGCATTGGCCGCTGCCCATGCGCGCGGTGCCGAGGTCGTGCTGGTGTCGTCCGGGGCGATCGCGTCCGGGATCCCGTTCCTCCGGCTGGATGCGCGTCCGACCGACCTCGCGACGCAGCAGGCTGCGGCGGCCGTGGGGCAGAACATCCTCCTGTATCGGTATCAGGAATCGCTGCGCCCGTTCGACATCGTCGCGGGACAAGTGCTCCTGACGACCGGTGACCTCGAGAACCCCACCTCGCGCTCCAATGCGCGACGTGCGATGGAGCGTCTGCTCGGACTGCGCACCCTCCCGATCGTGAACGAGAACGACACCGTCGCCACACAGGAGATCCGGTTCGGAGACAACGACCGCCTCGGCGCCCTGGTCGCCCAGTTGATCGAGGCGGACGCGCTCATCCTGCTCAGCGACATCGAGTCGCTGTACACGAAGCCTCCGACGGACCCCGACGCCGAGCCGATCGACATCGTCGCGCCTGACGCTGACCTCACCGGACTGGAATTCGGATCGACCGTGGTCAACAGCGTCGGCACCGGCGGCGCCGCCACCAAGGTCTCGGCAGCGCGCCTCGCCGCGGCCTCGGGTATCGGCGTCCTCGTCACCAGCGCCGACCTGGTGGATCAGGCACTCTCCGGTGCGGAAATAGGAACCTGGTTCGAACCCGCCACCTCCTAAACTGGGCGGATGACCGACCAGACCCCGCAGGTGCGCCTGGAGCGCGCCAAAGAGGCCTCCCGAGCCACCGCAGCCGTCACGAGCGACGACAAGGCCCGGGTGCTCGAAGCGATCGCCGTCGCGCTCCAGGAAGCTGCGCCGCGCATCATCGAAGCGAACGGTCGCGACATCGAACGTGGCCGTGCGGACGGTATCGGGGAGTCATTGATCGATCGTCTGCGCCTCGATGAGAAGCGCGTCGCCGCGCTGGCCGCGGCCGTGCGCGAGGTCGCCTCGCTGCCCGACCCGGTCGGCCGTGTGGTGGGCGGGCACCGGATGCCCAACGGGGTGGCCCTCGAACAGGTGCGGGTGCCGTTCGGGGTGGTCGGCGCGATCTATGAGGCGCGTCCCAACGTGACCGTCGACATCGCCGCGCTCGCACTCCGCTCCGGGAACGCCGTGGTGCTGCGAGGTGGCAGTGCTGCACGCGAGTCCAACACGGTGCTCGTCGAGGTCATGCGCGGAGCGATCGAGCGGGCAGGGCTCACGGCGGAGGCGATCCAGACCGTCGACGACTTCGGGCGCGACGGCGCGAAGGCCCTGATGCACGGTCGTGGGTTCATCGACGTCCTGATCCCGCGGGGGAGCGCCGGCCTGATCGAGGCGGTCGTGACGGAGTCCACCGTTCCGGTCATCGAGACGGGAGCGGGGAACGTGCACATCGTGCTCGACGAGACCGCCCCCGACGAGTGGGCGCGCGACATCGTCGTGAACGCCAAGGTGCAGCGGCCGAGCGTGTGCAACGCGGTGGAGACGGTGCTCGTGCATCGACAGGCGGCACCGCGGCTCGTGCCGCTGGTGGCCAGCGCCCTGCAGAGTGAGGGTGTCGCGATCCACGGTGACGACGTGGTGGCGGGTCTCATGTCGAACGTGATCCCCGCCACGGAGGAGGACTGGGCCACCGAGTACCTGAGCCTCGATATCGCGATGAAGGTGGTGGACTCGCTCGACGAGGCACTCGACCACATCCGTCGGTACAGCACAGGTCACACCGAGTCCATCATCACGACGGACTCACGCAACGCGGAGCGCTTCCTCGCTGAGGTGGACTCCGCTGTCGTGATGGTGAATGCCTCCACCCGTTTCACCGATGGCGGCGAGTTCGGTTTCGGCGCGGAAGTCGGCATCTCGACCCAGAAGCTGCATGCGCGGGGGCCGATGGGCCTCGCCGAACTGACCAGCACGAAATGGCTTGCGCGTGGATCGGGGCAGACCCGCGGCTGAGCGCTAGACTGGGAGACGCTGTACCTCACAGGATCCCGAACAGCACGCCACGAAACGGAGTCAGGATGAACCTCGTCGCACAGATCGCGATGGCCGCTGCCGAAACCGAGCACCACGGCAACGTCGCGCTCGAAACGGTGATCTTCGGAGTCATCGCCGCGATCGTGTTCGCCTTCCTCGCGCTGGTGACCCTGTCTTACAAGAACGTCGCCAACCGCCACTCGGCGAAGGCGGAGGCCTGGGCGGCGAAGCACGGCAAGGACGGCCACGAGGCGGGACACGGCCACTAGGCCCCCATGAGCGACGCTGCGACCCCGCGCACCCCGCGCATCGGCGTGATGGGCGGTACGTTCGACCCCATCCATCACGGCCACCTGGTCGCAGCGAGCGAGGTCGCGAACTCCTTCGGCCTCGATGAGGTCGTCTTCGTCCCCACCGGGCACCCGTGGCAGAAGTCGGGCGTCTCGCCGAGCGAACACCGCTACCTGATGACCGTGATCGCCACCGCTTCGAACCCGCAGTTCACCGTGAGCAGGGTCGATGTCGACCGCGAGGGCCCGACCTACACGATCGACACGCTGCGTGACCTGAAGAAGGATCGGCCGGATGCGGAGCTCTTCTTCATCACCGGCGCGGATGCCGTGGCGCAAATTCTCAGTTGGAGGGACCATGATGAGTTGTGGGAGTTGGCCCACTTCGTCGCGGTCTCTCGGCCAGGACATGTCCTGAGCACAGACGGCCTCCCGAGCGACAACGTCAGCCAACTGGAAGTGCCGGCGCTGTCGATCTCGTCGACGGACTGCCGTGAACGCGTTCGCGACGATCAGCCGGTCTGGTATCTGGTCCCTGATGGGGTCGTACAGTACATCGCGAAGCATCATCTGTATCGGAGCAAGGCATGAGTACATCGGATCAGCAGGGGCAGGGTCCGCTGACGCGCAAGCAGTTGCGAGAGATCCGGTTGACGGGTTCCACCCCGGTGATCTCCTCGGAGGACGCCGCTGCGGCGGCCGAAGCGGCACCGCCCGCGCCGCCGCTGCCGCCTGTCGTCGCACCCGCAGAGGTCGAAGAGTCCGCCGCGGCGGAACCGGACGCGGCACCGCGGTCGGCCCCCGACGCCGACGAAGGCGGCAGCGTCGAGTCGAAGCGCGGTGAAGCCCCGCTGACCCGACGCCAAGCGCGTGAGCTCGAGAAGGTCCGGACCGCGTCGGTACCCGTCGTCGAGGCGGAGGTCACGGAAGAGGCCGAAGTCGAAGAGCCGTCTGAGACGACGTCCGGTGCGGACGAGCCGGCGGAGATCGTCTCGGGGATCCCGACCTTCATCTCCGTGAACGAAGAGCCCGGCGACGCCGACGACGATGATGTGGACGACGAGGTCGCCGTGGCGCCGGTCAGTGCGTCCGTCGCGGCGGATGCTGTGGGCGACGTCCCCCTCGAAGCCGAAGCCGAAGCCACGGAAGAACCGGCCGAACAGTCCGTGAGCGACGACGTCGAGGCCGTTCTCGGTCTCACGACCGACAGCGACGAGCAGGCAGCCGATGAGGATGTCTTGGCCGATGTGGGTGCTGACGACGAACCCATCGAGGAGCGTCCCACGGTCAACTCCGCGTTCGGCGAGGGAATCCTTGCGGATGCCTCCGATGCACATGCGCCGTTCCGTCCGTCGTTCGACGAACTGCTCGCCGTCGGCGACTCCACCGGTTCGCAGCACTCCGCTCCGAACGCTCTGATCTTCACCCCGTCGCCGGGGGAGGGCTCGCTCTCGGGGCCCGTCGCGTCCACGGGCGAGATCCTGGTCACCGGGTCTTATGAGCTCCCGCAGGGCATGGGCTCGCAAGGACATGCACTCGGAACGACCGATGGCAAGGACATCGACGCGGTCCTCATCGACGGGGAGCTCCCGCCGGCGTCCTCGCCCACACCGATCGCCGCGAGTTCGGCGATCAGTACCATCAAGCCCGCGGGTGAGGTCATCCGACCTCCTGCCCCCGAGAAGGGGAACCGACTGATGGTGACCCTCGCCATCATCGCCGGCGGCCTCGCCCTCGCGATCGGCGTCGTTCTCGTCATCGCCTTCACCACGAAATTGATTTGATGCAATCACCTGAAACTGCCGAAGAGATGCTGCGCCTCGCAGCACAAGCCGCCGTCGACAAGGGCGGTGAGGACCTCGTCGCGCTCAACGTCTCCGAGCCCCTCCCGCTCGTCGACATCTTCCTTCTCGTCACCGGGAACAGTGAGCGAAACGTCGCCGCTATCGCCGATGAGATCGAAGATCGTCTGATCGAGTCGGGGCACAAGCGTGTCCGTCGCGAGGGTCGTGCGGAGGCCCGATGGGTCCTGCTGGACTTCGGAGACCTGATCGTGCACGTCTTCCACCAGGAAGAGCGCGTGTACTACGGCCTCGAGCGTCTCTGGAAGGATTGCCCCGTCGTTCCGATCGACGTGGTCGAGCCCGCCGCAGACGCCAGCTGACATGCCCACGCACCTCATCACCGGTGCAGGGTCCGGCATCGGAGCGGTCCTCGCCCGTCGTCTTCGGGATCGCGGGGATGACGTGGTCGCCCTCGTGCGCGACGCCGGGCGTGCCCGGGAGGTCGCGGAGGCGCTACCGGGCGTTCGTGTGCTCGTCGGCGACCTCGCGCAACCGGGCCGTCTGTCGTGGGCGCTCTCGAAGCAGCTCCCGGATCGCATCGATTCACTGATCCATGTCGCGGGAGTCGTCGATCTCGGCGCGGTGGCCGACCTGCCGCCCGCGCTCTGGGAGCAGCAGCTCGCGGTGAACCTCGTCGCGCCCGCCGAGCTCACACGTCTCCTGCTTCCGGTCCTCCGTGTGTCGCAGGGACAGATCGTGTTCGTGAACTCCGGTGCGGGACTCCGCGCCCACGCCGGCTGGTCCGCCTATGCGGCGTCGAAGCACGGGCTCCGCGCTCTCGCTGATGCGCTGCGGGCCGAAGAGGCGCAGCACGGCGTTCGCGTCACGTCGATCTACCCGGGGCGCACTGCCACCCCGATGCAGGAGCGCGTGCATCAGCAGGAGGGGCAGGACTACGACGCCGAGCGTTTCATCACGCCGGAGTCCGTCGCCACGACGATCCTGACCGCACTCGACCTCCCGCGCGACGCGGAGATCACCGACCTCACGGTGCGACCGAGCCGCTGACCCGGCGCCGGGTCGGGGTCAGGCCGTCAGCCGTGTGCGGCGGGCGAGCATGCCGCGATCGGCGCGCGTCTGCGGGGGGATCGCCGAAAGGAGCGACCGCGTGTACGGGTGCTCGGGACGACGGTAGACCTCTTCCGTGTCTCCGATCTCGACCAGGTTGCCCAGGTACATCACCGCGACGCGATCGGCGATATGACGCACGAGCGAGAGGTCGTGTGCGATGAAGACGATCGACATGCCCAGCCGTTCACGCAGGTCGCACAGCAGGTCGATGATCTGCGCGCGGATCGAGACATCCAGCGCAGACACCGGTTCGTCGCACACCAGGACGTCGGGGTCGAGGGCGAGCGCCCTCGCGATACCGATCCGCTGACGTTGACCGCCCGAGAACTGGTGGGGGAATCGCGAGCCCATCTCCGGAGTCAGGCCCACGAGTTCGAGCAGCTCTGCGACACGTGCACGTCGGGTCGCCGGTGTCCCGGTATGAGTGGCGGCGAGTGGTTCCGCGATGATCTGCTGCACGGTCATCCGTGGATTCAGCGACAGGTACGGGTCCTGGAACACCATCTGCACTCCGCGTCGCAGGATCTTCCGGTCGCGCAGTCGTCCCTTGGTCACGTCCTGATCGCGGTAGCGCAGGGTGCCCGCGTCGGGGGAATCCAGACCCACGAGCATGCGCGCCAGTGTGGACTTGCCACTGCCTGATTCGCCGACGACCGCCAGGATCTCGCCGTGTCGGAGCTCGAGGTCGACACCGGCGACCGCGGCGACGCGATGCGCGCGGCGACCACTGCCCGAGCGGAACGTGCGCTCCAGGCCGAGTCCTTCGAGGATGGGGGCGCCACCGTCGTCTTCTGCGGCGGCGCTCACATCCCGCGGCATCGAGTTCAGCAACTGCACCGTGTACGGATGCTGCGGCTTCGTCAGCACCTCATCGGCGGACCCTGACTCCACGATGCGTCCCGTGCGCATGACCGCGACCTGATCGGCGACCTCCATCACCACACCGAGATCGTGCGTGATGAGCAGGATGCCCATCCCCAGCCGCTCGCGCAAGGAGAGCAGCAGGTCGAGGATCTGCGCCTGCACCGTCACATCGAGCGCGGTCGTCGGTTCATCCGCGATGATGAGATCAGGATCCAGTGCGATCGCCATGGCGATCAGGATGCGCTGGCGCTGACCGCCGGAGAACTGGTGCGGATAGTCGTGCACGCGCTTGTCGGGGGTGGGGATACCGACGAGGGTCAGCAGCTCGACCGCGCGTGCTTCGGCAGCGCGGCGGCCGATGCTGCGATGAGCGCGGATGAGGTCGATGATCTGGTCGCCGATGCTGAGGACCGGGTTCAAAGCGGAAAGGGCATCCTGCATGACCAGGCTGACGCGCACGCCACGCAGGCGTCGATGCTGCTCGGCGGAGAGGGAGAGGAGGTCGGTTCCGCTCAGCGACATGGTCGATGCCTCGACGTCTCCGTCGTCGAGGAGTCCCATGATCGCGCGTGCGGTCATCGACTTGCCCGAGCCTGATTCACCGAGCAGCGCGAACACCTCGCCGCGTCGCACGACGAGATCGATGTCGTCGACCACGCGGTGCCGGCGTCCCTCGCCGGTGAGGGTGACGGTGAGTCCCTTCACGTCCAGGACCACGGCGTTCTGGGGGGCGGATGTGTTCTCCATGGATGCCATCATGCCAGCATCCTGGCTCTGAAATGTTTCGAACAGGAAACATTTCAGCCGAAGATAATCACCAGGGTTGACTTCTGTGCCGAATTCCTCCAGATTCGAGGAATCTCCCGCTCGTCGATCGGGAGTGGCACCCGCATCATCGAACCGAAGGAGCGCATTCGTGCTCGAACAAGCTGGCCGGTATACCGGCTACACCGCGTACGACTATCTCGAAGCCGGCAAGGACTACCGCGAGTTCCGCTACGCCCCGCAGATCGGCCGAGTGCCGGCGTATGACCTCGGGCTGAGCGACGCCCAGCAGGAACGCACCGAGCGTCTGCTCCGCGAGGAGACCGTGATCTCCCTGCACGAGCATGTGCAGGTGTTCCCCGAGGACATGGGCGAGCTGCGCGACCACATCCGCCAGGGCCGCGAACCCACCGCCTACCAAGGCCTGGCCCGCTCGGGTCTCACGGCCGTGTTCGACAACGGCATGGACGGCACCTGCTGCATCTCCAGTGACGCCGGATGGAAGTACCAGGACGTGCTGTTCGACCTCGGTGTGCGCATGGCCGACCTCGCGCACCAGGACTTCGTGATCAAGGCCGAGTCGATCACGGACATCCGCCACGCCGCAGAGACCGGCCGTGTCGCACACATCTTTGCTCTCGAGGCCTCGACGATGATCGAGAACGAGGTCGACCGCCTCGACGTCCTCTACGGCTTCGGCGTGCGTCAGATGGGTATCGCCTATTCCGAGGCGAACATGCTCGGCGGTGGGCTCAAGGAGCGCGGCGACGGCGGTCTGACGTACTTCGGCGAGCGCGCCGTCGAGCGGATGAACAAGCTCGGCATCGCGATCGACATCTCCCACTCCGGAGACCAGACGTGCCTCGACGTGATCGCCCACTCCACCAAGCCGGTGTTCATCACACATGCCGGTGCGCGCGGGCTGTGGCCGACGAACCGCATGAAGACCGATGAGACGATCATCGAGTGCGCGAAGCGCGGCGGCGTGATCGGTATCGAGGCGGCCCCGCACACGACGATCTCGCCCCAGCACCCGCGGCACTCGCTGGAGTCGGTCATGGATCACTTCCAGTACTGCGTCGACCTGGTGGGCCTCGAGCACGTCAGCTTCGGTCCCGACACGCTGTTCGGCGATCACGTGGGCCTGCACGACGCGTTCTCGTCGAACCTGTCGCTCGGACAGGCGCACGCCAACGTCGACTACGAGAAGCAGCCGTACGTCGACGGCATCGAGAACCCGGCCGAGGCCTTCTACAACATCATCGGCTGGCTCGTGAAGCACGACTACTCCGACGACGAGATTCGCGCCGTCGTCGGTGGGAACACCCTGCGCGTACTCGAGGAGGTCTGGGTCTGATGAAGTACAGCAAGTTCCTCGCCCTCGGTGCGGCCGCGGCTCTCGCCGTCGGTCTCGCCGCGTGCGCCCCGTCTGCGCCGGAGCCGGGGGAGTCGTCCGGCTCCTCCGGCCCCAGCGAGGAGACGATCAGCATCGGCACGACGACGGACGTCGTGAACTTCAATCCGGTCCTCGGCAACAGCCGCACGGACTCGTGGATCACGAACCTGATGTATCCGCATCTGCTGAGCATCAGTGACGACGGCACCAAGGAAGCGCATGTCGCCACCGACTGGGGCTACGTGGATGACACCACAGGCTTCTACGAGATCCGCGACGATCTGACCTGGAGCGACGGCGAGCCCCTGACCGCCGAGGACGTCGCGTGGACGCTCAACGCCGTCAAGCGCGACCAGGCACCCGGCACGTTCTACGGACAGCTGGGCAACCTCGACACGGCGACCGCCGTATCGGACACGAGGGTCGAGCTCTCGCTCACCCAGCCGGACTCGTCGATCATCGAGGAGATCGGGTTCTGGGGTGTCGTCGTTCCGCAGCACGTGTTCGAGCCGCAGGGGTCGATCGCGGAGTTCGCGAACGACGGCAGCGACGGCGGCTGGGTCGGCATGGGGCCCTTCATCATGAGCGACTTCCAGGTCGGCCAGCACTACACCCTGGAGCGCGTGGAGGACTATCCGCTCGTCGAGGGCGGAGTGCCCGGACCCGCAGAGGTCGTGTACCGCGTGTATCCCGACGTGAACACCGAGATCCTGGCGCTGCAGAGCGGCGAGATCGACGTGATCGCGAACGCGTTGCCGCCGGCGCAGGTCGAACAGCTCAGCAGCACCGACGGCTTGCAGGTCATCGAGGCGCCGGGACTCGGGTACGCCCACCTGGTCTACAACATGGACAAGCCCGACCTCGCGAAGACCGAGGTGCGCCAGGCGCTCGCCCACGCGGTCGACTACGACGCGATCCGCACCGTTGTGCTCCAGGGGCAGGCCGTCTCCACGGGTTCGAGTGCGCTGATGCCGGTGCTCGCGAAGTACTACGACGACTCGGTGAAGGAGTACGAGTTCGATCCTGAGAAGTCACGCTCCCTCATGGAGAAGGCCGGCTACACGGCGGACGCGAGCGGCAAGTTCCCCCTCTCGTTCCGGCTGATCTACTCGCTGCAGGACAGCGTGACCAGCCAGTGGGCGCAGATGGTGAAGGACAGTGCGGCGGAGGCCGGCATCACGATCGAGCTGCAGGGCACGGAGCGCAACACCTACCTCTCGATGACCAATGAGGGGGACTACGACATCTATGCGGGCAACTTCGCCATCATGGACGACCCGGTGACGAACTTCGCGCTCTCGTATCTCCCCGGCGGAGCGATCAACTACACCCACGTGGACGACCCCGACCTCAACGCGCTGATCGAGGAGGGCATGGTCACCTTCGATGAAGACGAGAAGATCTCGATCATGCGCGAGGCGAACAAGATCGTGCACGAGCAGGTCTACGACAACATCATGTACACGCAGAATCTGTTCTTCGCGGCCAGCGATGAATGGGCCGGCTTCATCTCGAAGCCGAGCGAACTGCTCTCGATCGTGAACCCGCTCTCGCTCGCGAGCGCGTACCCGGTCGAGTAACCGCCACTGCACTCTCGAGGAAGGTCGCCCGGGTGTCCCGAGCATCGTTCATTCTCCGTCGCGCAGGTCGAGGTCTGCTCACGATCTGGTTCGCCGTGACCGTGACGTTCCTGCTCCTGCGTCTGCTCCCCGGCGACCCGGCGCTGGCGCTGGCGAGCCCGAACATGACGGACGACATCCGGGCGACCATCCTCGAGCAGTACGGGCTGGATCAGCCCCTGATCGTGCAGTACGGGCTCTACATGTGGCAGCTGTTGCAGGGCAACCTCGGAATCTCGTTCACGCAGTCGATCCCGGTGACCGATGTGCTCATGCAACGGCTGCCGTGGACGCTGCTCCTGACCGTCACAGCCTTGGTGCTCACCATCGTCATCGGCGTGCCGCTCGGTGTCGCCGCCGCCTCCCACAAGGGACGGTTCATCGACAGGGCCGTGCAGGTCGTCGGGGTCACGGGACAGTCGCTGTTCGTCCCCAGTGTCGCGATCCTCCTGCTGTTCGTGTTCGGGCTGAACCTCGGCTGGTTCCCGATCGGCGGTGCCTACACCAACAACACCTACGGGTTCGATTGGTACCTCAGCGTCGCGCAGCACCTCGTCCTCCCCGCGGTGTCACTCATGCTCATCCAAGTCGGCTCGTACGTGCTCACCATGCGGTCGACACTCATCGAGACGCTCGGGGAGGACTACATCCTCCTGGCCAAGGCGAACGGCATCCGCGGCAGCCGCATTCTCTGGAAGCACGCGCTGCGCAATGCGCTGCTTCCCACGACCACGCTGATCGGCCTGCAGCTCGGATTCCTGGTCGGGGGCGCGGTGCTCACCGAGACCGTCTTCGCCTACCCAGGTATCGGCCGTGGCATCTACGAGGCGGTCACCCAGCTCGACTTCCCCGTGCTGCAAGGAGCTTTCCTCATGCTCGCCATCACCGTCGTGGTCGCGAACACGATCACCGACATCATCTACGGCTACCTGGACCCGAGAGTGAAGACCTCATGACCGCTCCGATGCCCTCCTCCGAGACCCTCGCACCGAGCGAACCGACCGCCACGGGCAGCGAACGGGCGAGCGCGCACACCTGGCGCGCGTTCCGCCGTGACCCGCTCGGGATGATCTCACTCGGCCTTCTGATCCTGCTCGTCGTCGTCGCGCTCGCTGCTCCGCTGATCGCGCCCTATCCGGCCAGCTACGGCCCCGACGTGCTGCGGCCGCCGAGCGGCGACCATTGGTTCGGCACCGACGCCCTCGGGCGCGACGTGTTCGCCGAAGTGATCTGGGGCACGCAGCAGAGCGTGCTCGTCGCAGTCGCCGCCTCACTGATCGCGATCGTCTTCGGCACGATCATCGCCGTGCTCGGCGCCTACTTCCGCAAGCTCGACAGCGTCATCAGCGTGATCGTCGACATGACGCTCTCGCTTCCGGTGCTGCCGCTCATGATCCTCATCGCCGCGCTCGTGGGGCCGAGCACGTCGACGATCATCTTCGTCGTCGCGGCGTTCTCGTGGCCGGAAGTGACCCGACTCGTGCGTTCACAGGCGCTGACCGTCGTCGGGCTGCCCTACGTCGATGCCTCGCGCCTGATGACCACCTCGCCGGTCTGGATCATCACGAAGCACATCCTCCCCGCCGTGACACCGGTGGTGGTGGTCTCGGTGGTCGTGACGGCGTCGCGGGCGGTGCTCTCGGCGGCGGGACTCGCCTTCCTGGGCCTCGGGGATCCGACCACCTGGTCCTGGGGGCGCATCCTCTACGAAGCGCAGCAGGCCGGTGCCATGGTGAGCGCCTGGTGGCTGACGCTCTTCCCCTCGATCGCGATCCTGATCCTGGTGCTCTCGGCCACGCTGCTCTCGATCGCCTACAACGACGCGCGCAACCCGCGCCACCTCGCCCGATAGGAGCCTGTGATGACCGAGTTCGACCAGCGACTCGCACCCGAGTTCTTCGACCGTGTGCAGACACGCGTGCGCGAGCGCATGGCCGAGGAAGGCTTCGACGCGTTCCTCACCGACAGCCCGGAGGACATCGCGTACCTCACCGGCTTCTTCCACCATCCGTCCGAGCGCCCCGTGGCGGTCTGGCTCGAAGCGACGGGCAGGGTCGTCATGCTGCTGCCGGAGCTCGAGCGCGAGTATGCCCAGTCCCAGTCCTCCCGTGCGGAGCTGGTCTCGTTCTTCGAGTTCCCCGGAGTCGTCGCACCGTTCGAGGTGCTGGCCCGTGCAGTCACACCGCGGGGCCGGGTGGGGTTCACCTCGACCATGCCGTATTCACGACTCGCGGCTGCACGAGAGGCGATGCCCGGTGCTGACCTCGTCGGGTCGGACTTGGTCACCCGCACCCGCTTCGTGAAGTTCCCCGAAGAAGTCGTGCTGCACCGCGAGGCCGCTCGCATCACCGATCGGATGCTCGACGCCGGTGTGGCGCTGGTGACGGAGGCCGTCGGCGCCGGGGGAGACCTGCCGACCGAGGCCGAACTCGAACGTCACGTCACCGCGGCAGGCACGGGCATCATGTACGCCGAGCACCATAACGTGGTGGTGGCCGCGTTGCTCGCCGGTGGGCTCGTCTACTCGGGCGCGAACTCCGCGTTCCCGCACGGTCTTCCGTCGGTCAACCGCCTCAAAGCCGGCGACACGTTCATGCTGTCGCTGGGCTGCGCAGTCGGCGGTCGCTTCATCGAAGGCGAGCGCACCTTCGTGTTGGGCGAGCCCACAGCGGAGCAACGCCGTTATCACGACACGATCCATGCGGCCCAGTTGCGTGGACGCGAGACCATCCGCGCCGGGCTCGAATGCCGTGAGGCGAACCGGCTGTGCCTCGACGTGATCCGCGATGCGGGTCTGGGCGAGTTCATCCGCCACCGCCAGGGGCACGGAATCGGCCTCGGCATGCACGAGGCTCCCTGGCTGGAGGACGGCGATCCCACGCCGTTGGAAGCGGGCATGGTCGTCTCGAACGAGCCCGGCATCTACGTACCGGGGCATGCCGGGTACCGCATCAGCGACAGCATGCTCGTGACCGACACCGGTGCCGAGCCGTTGACCTCCTTCCCCCGCAGCCTCGACGACTGCACCATCGCGCTCTGACGCCCCGGATTTCGAGAGAGAGACAGAGAACCATGACGACCACCCCGCCGGTGTCCCCGGAGTTCGCCGCAGCCACCAGTGACCACGAATGGGTCGAGATCAACGGAAACCACCTGGCCGTCGAGGTACTCGGCCCAGAGGGTGCGCCGGTCATCATCACCCATCACGGCGCACCGGGGCTCGGGTCGCGCGCCGAACCGCGCGCCAGCTTCGGACGCCTCGCCGACGAGTACCGCGTCGTGGTGTTCGATGCACGCGGCAGCGGGGTGAGCGAGGGCGAGGGGATCTACAGCCATGAACAGTGGGCTGCGGACATCGACGGGCTGCGGGAGTGGGTCGGTGCCGAGAAGATCGTGATTGCGGGTGGCTCCTACGGTGGGTTCATGGCGATGGAATACGCCCTGCGGTATCCGGAGCGCGTGGCCGCGATCGTGCTGCGCGACACGTCGCCCGACAACTCCAACGCCCACCTCGCGCGCGAGAACGCCTTGGCCTCCGACCGCGTCACGATCGACATGGAGAAGTTCGACCGCATCGACGTGGGGCAGGTGTACGACGACGAGGACCTGAAGGACTGCTGGCGCGAGATCCTCCCGTTGTACGACTTCGTCTACGACCCGGAGGCCACCGAACGCAAAGTGCAGGCGACGCCCTATCGCTATCGCGCGCACAACTACGCCTTCTCGGTGAACCTCCCGAACTACGATCTCAAGCCGCGGCTGCCGGAGATCGGTGTGCCGACACTCATCACGGTGGGGCGGACGGACTGGATCACGCCAGTATCGTGTAGCCAGACGATCGCCGATCTCATCCCGGAATCCGAGATGGTGGTGTTCGAGAAATCGGGGCACTCCCCGCAGATCGAGGAGGCAGAGGCGTGGACGAAGACCGTGCGCTCGTTCCTGCACCGGGTGTACCCGCCGACCCGATGAGCAGCGTTCACCTGATGAGGGAAGTGAGCGATCTCGATCGGCGGATCGTCGTCGCTCTGCAGCAGGACGGCCGGGCGAGCTGGACGTCGATCGCGGAGTTCGCGGGTGCCCCCGTCTCCACCGTGACCCGTCGCGGACAGCAACTGCTCGCCGAAGGGCTGGTCCGGGTGGGCATCGTGCCGACCCTGGGCAGCGAAGGGCACGTCGAGACTTTTTTCGTGCGCATCAATTGCACGCCCGGATCGCAGCTGACCGTCGCGCAGGCGCTAATCGGCTCGCCGTACGTGCGGTTCGTGACCCTGGTCACCGGCAAGTTCGACGTCTTCGCGGAGGTCGTCATCCCCGGCGATTCGGCGACCTATGCACACGTGCTCACGGATCTGCAGGCCATCCCGGGGGTCGAACGCTGGCGCAGCGACCTGGTCGTGCACACCTACAAGGTGAGCTTCGACTGGGGGCGACAGCTCTACGACGCCCATGCCGAAGCCGCGAGCGACCCGCAGTCGTACATGCCGGCGCCGAACACGTGCGATCCCACGCACTTCGACGATGCCGATCGTGCCATCGTGGAGGAGCTTCGCCACAACGGACGCGCGTCGTTCCAGTCGATCGGCGACACGCTCGACATGAACGAGAGCAGTGTGCGCCGTCGCTATGAGCGCATGCGCAACGCCGGGTGCCTGACCACGGTGACCATGGTGCCGGCATCGGCGTTGGGCATGAGCGCGGAGACCCTGCTGATCCTGCGGGTCGAGCCGTCGCGGATCGCTTCCGTCGCGCAGACGCTGGCCCATCACGTGTCGGTGCGATTCCTCGCGGCGGCGCTCGAGGAGAACTCGCTCTACTGCGAGATCATCCTGCCGACCACCGAGACGCTGCACGACTTCCTCACCGGGACCATCGCGCACCTCAAGGGCGTCAGAGGCTGGAACGCGGCGATGGAGCTGGTCTTCATGAAGCGCGGTTTCATCGAGACGCCGTGGTGGCGGGCTCAGGTCGCCTCGGCGGGGTCTGCCGAGTCCGCGTCGTAGGCCGACGGCACCCTCGGCGCGCGGTGTCAAGGGGCTTCCGCGCCACGCTTGCGTGGCGCACTCTCTTCAGAGAGGAAGTCCTGGAGGGCCTACATGTCTGAACTGCCGGATCCGCGTTTCATGCTCAACCGCATCACGGCGTCGGAGTGGGTGATCAACGACCTTCGCTACTCGCCGAACGATCCGCGTCACGTGGTGGCGTGCGTGTACGAACTCGCCGAGACCGAAGTCGAGGTCACGTGGTTGCGCGATCTGCCGCTCGCGACACGCTACGGGACGGTGTTCGAGGTGCTCGAGGACGTCGAACGGTTGGGCGACTCGAATCGAGCGACACGGCCGATCTCCATCCCCGGTCAGCCACCGCTGTTGGCGACCTAAAGGCTCCGATCGGGTCGCGTCGACACCGTCGGTTTCAGACCTCGGTGTCGTCGGCGTCGTCGGCTCCGGCGGCGACACGGTCGGCCTCGGCGCTGTCGATGAGCGCGTCATCCACGTCCGGGTCGAGGATGCGCTCACCGTCGACTTCCTGGGTGGGTGCTCCCTCGCGGTCCTCGTCGTCGGGGATCGGCGGAATCGGGGGAATGATCGGGTTCGACATGATCGCATCCTTTCGTCGAGATGTGTCGACGATACGACGGACCGTGCGCGGGCTGAACCGGGTTGACGGTCGTGAGGACGCGCGCTAGGACGGCTCCGCGAACGGAAGAAGCCCCCGGAGAACCGGGGGCTTTTCGGTGGACCTGAGGGGACTCGAACCCCTGACCCCCTGCATGCCATGCAGGTGCGCTACCAGCTGCGCCACAGGCCCAGACGCTGTTCCGAACCAGCCGGAGCAACTTGAAAAGAGTACTACACGAATCGACGCGAGCACCAATCCGAGTGAGCATCCCGGGCGCGTCCTCGTGCGCAGCAGGAGTGTGCAGGAACAAGCGCACCGACCGAGACGTTGAAGTGGGCGTGAGTATCCTCGACAGTCTGGTGATCGGCGCAGGGCAGGCCGGTCTCTCGGCAGCGTTCCACCTCTCGCGGCTCGGGATCTCGCACGTGGTGCTCGACGCCGACGAGCGGCCCGGCGGGGCGTGGCAGCACCGATGGGACGCGCTGACGATGCGTGACGTGCACGGTGTCGCGGAGCTTCCGGGAGACACTCCGCCGCCGCGTGACGGTGCACGCGCCAACGAGGCCGTGCCCGCCTACTTCGCCCGATACGAGAAGACCCATGCGCTTCCCGTGCTCCGCCCGGTGCACGTCGAGCGCGTGGAAGACCAGGATGGAGTGCTCGTCGTGCGAGCCCGGGAGGGGGAGTGGACGAGCCGCACGCTCGTGAATGCGACCGGTACCTGGTCGCACCCGTTCCTGCCGCACTTCCCCGGCATGGAGACGTTCGTCGGAGAGCAGCTGCACACCGTGGACTATCCGGGGCCGGAGCACTTCATCGGCAAACGCGTGCTCGTGGTGGGGGGAGGAGCGTCCGCCGTGCAGTTCCTCGGAGCGCTCGCGCCGATCACCGAGACCCTGTGGGTCACCCGCCGGGAGCCGGTCTGGCGGGACGACGACTTCACCCCTGAGGCGGGGGCCGCAGCGGTCGCCCTCGTCGAGCAGCGCGTCGCGGCCGGGCTTCCTCCGCAGAGTGTGGTCAGCGTCACCGGGCTCATGCTGCGCCCGCAGGAGCGCGAGGCCGAGCGTCTCGGAGCGTATGCCGACCGACGCCCCCTGTTCGAGCGCATCGAACCCGACGGTGTGCGCTGGGCGGACGGGAGTTTCGAGCGGGTCGACGTCATCCTGTGGGCCACGGGGTTCCGCCCCGCGATCACTCATCTGGCTCCTCTCCACCTGCGCAGTGCGGCCGGAGGTATCCAGCTCGACCGGAACGGGCGAGGCACGACCGCCGTCGTCGATCCCCGCGTGCAGCTGGTCGGCTACGGCCCCTCGGCGAGCACGATCGGTGCGAACCGTGCCGGTCGCTCGGCCGCGAAGGGTGTCCAGCGAGCACTGCGATCGTCGGACGCCCGCGTCACCAGCGGTTGAGCACCTCCTCGGCGAAGCCTTCGATGCCGTCGACGCGCACCCGCGTTCCCGTATCGTCCAGCGCCCACCCCGTCCAGACTCCGAACAACTGGTCTGTTCTGCTGGCGATGACGACCGCGTTGGTGCGGGAACGCTTGTCGTAGAACGGGGAGAACGTCAGATCGGCGGTTTCGCCGTGTACTCGCCACGGACGCAGGAAGTTCTCGGAGTCGTAGTCCCACACCAGCTCTTCGCTGATCTTCGACAGGTGGCCATCGACCACGAGGGCGTTCTCCGTCACCCCCGAGCCGTCCGTCCATTTCGAGCCGAGCTGCAACCCGACGACCCGCCCGTCGACGATGCCACTTCCGGCCGCCCAGTTCCAGTGCACGCGATACGGCCAGCGACCACGACCGTGGTCCAGCACCGCCCAACTACCGGTGGGCACCTCGTGTGCGATGTCATCGACCGTGACAGTTCCCGTCGTGGGCCGACCCACGTCTTTCACCGTGTACTGAAACCGCGCGGTGCGCTCTGACCGTCGCCACGGCACGACGACGCCGAGCGATTCGTGACCCACCGGACGCGCCGCGAACAGGTCGAACGACAGCCTCGGGGCGCTGCCCCGCAGACGCGTCCCGTCGACGGCGTCATCGATCTCGAGGGTGAGCCGACGGGTACGCGCCCTGGCAGGCCCCTCTCCGAGCGAGGAAGGCAGCGTCGCGCTGCGTCCGCCGGCGGAGATCACGGTGGATCCGACATCCTCGCCCGTCGCTCGATCCAGGACCCAGATTTCATGCAACGCCAAGTAGTCGACGCACGAGACCGTGAACGCGATGATGTGCGAGGGCGACATCACGTTCCAGTACTCCCAGCGCTTGTTGCGCCCCCAATGTCGGCGGCCGGGGATGCCGGATGTGTCGTGCAACGGTGTGCGCGACCAACCGAGGGCTTCCGGATTCAGTGCTCCGTGTGCAGTGGTGAGGGAGACGCGTCGGGTGATCTCACGCTCGATCAGCGGTGTGGGCATCGTCGTCCTGGTGTCCGGGAAGATGCCATTCGGGTCGGCACCTTTGCCCCGAGTGTAGAGGAACGGAAAGTCGCGGACGGCGATTCCGGACCGAGCCGACGTCAGCTCAGGCGCGTAGGGTGAGGGCATGTCACGCATCCTCGTGTTCGGCGGCCACGGCCGCATCGCCCTCCTGCTCGCTCCCTTGCTCGTCGAGCGAGGCGATGAGGTGACGGGGGTGATCCGAAACCCGGCCCATGTCGCCGACGTCGAAGCCGTCGGGGCGAAAGCACTGGTCGCCGATGTCGAGAGTATCGACGTCGAGGCACTCGCCGAGATCATCCGCGGTCACGACGCGGTCGTCTGGTCCGCCGGTGCCGGGGGCGGATCCCCGGAGCGCACGTACGCGGTCGATCGCGATGCCGCGAAACGCTCCATGAACGCGGCGGAGCGGGCCGGCGTGCGGCGCTATGTGATGGTCTCGTGGCTCGGGTCGACGGCGGACCACGGCGTTCCCGAGGACGACTCCTTCTTCCCCTACGCCGATGCCAAGTGGGCTGCGGACGAACACCTGCGCGCGAGCGGGCTCGAGGGCACGATCCTCGCACCGGGCGCGCTCACCTTCGACGAACCGACCTCACGGATCCAGATCGACCCCACGGGGCGGGGTGCGGTGTCTCGGGCCGATGTGGCGGCCGTCATCGCCGCATCGCTGCACGGGCCGTGCACGATCGGGCGGACGATCCGCTTCGGCAACGGCGATCCGGCGTCGGCGGTGCCCATCGCCGAAGCGCTCGGCTGCTGACACGGCGGCGCCGCGGAGAAGTCACCATGTCCCGACCCCGCCGATGGGCCGCCGGTGCCCTCGTCATCGTCGCGACCACGGTTCTCTGCGTCTCACCGGCGGCTGCGGCGTCGAGCGCTGTGCCGACGACGACTCCGACCGTCGCCGCAACGGCGGCCGAGCCCGGTGACTCGACCGCCCATGCGACCGCGCTCGTGCGAGGGATGTCGGTGGCGGAGCAGGCGTCCACCGTGGTCATGGGGCATGTGGCAGGGACGGATCCGGCGATGCTCCGTTCGTACATGGAGTCCGGCCTCGGCGGGTTCATCCTCATGGGTGCCAACATTCCGGCGACCGAGGGCGAACTGCAGAGTCTGACGACCGCCCTGACGGTGGATCCAGAGCTCCCACCGCTGATCGCGGTCGATCAGGAAGGCGGCATCGTGTCGCGCCTGCACGGTGATGACTACCCGGCGTCCTCGTCGTTGAAGCACCTCCCGGTCGCCGAGACGACCTCGGCGTTCACCGCCCGCGGTTCGCTGGTCGGGCGCGCGGGGATCACGGTGAACTTCGGAACGGTCGCCGACGTCACCGCAGATCCCGGGACCTTCATCTACGGCCGTGCCCTCGGCACCGACCCGGCGAGCGCCGCCGACCGGGTGTCCGCCGCGACCACCGCCCAGGAGCAGTTCGTCGCCTCCACCCTCAAACACTTCCCCGGACACGGTGCGGCGCCCGGCGACTCGCATCACGTGATCCCGAGCACGACGATGGGCCTCGACCAGTGGCGCGAGACCGAGGCGGTGCCCTTCGCAGCGGGGATCGACGCCGGGGCATCCCTCCTGATGTACGGCCACCTCGCCTACACGGCCGTCGACGCATCGCCGGCGTCTCTTTCCGCGAAGTGGCATGAGATCGCCAGGGAGGAGCTCGGCTTCGACGGGGTCGCGGTGACGGATGATCTCGGAATGCTGTTGTCATCCGGCGATCCCGCCTATGCGGATCCGGTCGCGAACGGAGTGGCCGCGATCGCGGCGGGAAACGACCTCGTGCTGATGATCGCCGGTTCCGATGCGAGTACGGCGGGCGCGATGGCGGCGGGCATCGCCACGGCGGTGGAGAAGGGCACCCTGCCGGCGGAGCGGCTCGAAGAGGCAGCGACGCGCGTCGTCGCACTCCGACTGGAGCTCGCTGCGGCCGCGGCGCCGTGGACGGTCTGCGACGATTGCACGCCGGTGGGCTGACCGGTGCTCAGGCGGCCTCGCGTGCTCCGTCGCCGAGCCAGGCGTTCAGCAACGCCGCGCGGAGGGCGGCGCCACGGTCCGCGAAGATCCGCTGCCTGCGCACATACTCTGCTTTTCCCTCGGGTGTCTCGATGGGCACGGGAACCACATCCCACGCGGAGAGATCGTACGGTGCCGCCTGCATGTCGAGGAGTCGGATGTCGCGCGCGAGTTCGAACGAATCCAGGAGCAGTTCGCCGGGGATCAGGGGACCGAGCTTCGTCGCCCACTTGTACAGGTCCATGCCCGCGTGCAGGCAGCCGGGCTGCTCGAACAGAGGCTGCTCGTCGCGGCTCAACGAGGTGCGATTTCGGGGGACCGCTTCGGGGGTGAAGAAGCGGAAGGCGTCGAAATGGGTGCAGCGGAGGTCGTGATTCTCGACCACGGCATCCGTCCCGGCCTGCCCCAGTCGCAGCGGAACCGCGTGGCGGTGCTCCTCGGCGCGATACACCATCGCCCACTCGTGCAGACCGAAGCAGCCGAACTGCCCGGGACGCGATGCCGTGCGGCGGAGCATCTTCTCGATGAGAGCCGCCAGCTCCGCCTTCTCCTGGCCGAAAGCGAAGGCATCGGGCACAGCGCTCCCTGCAGACCGTCCGGGGGAGTACCAGCGCCAGTCGAGGCGGTCGACGGCGTCGGCCAGCTCGACACCCGCTCCGGGATGCCAGCGACGCAGCTGTGCGGGCTTGTAGGAGTAGTACTTGAACAGGAAGTCCCAGACCGGGTGCTTCTCGGCCCTGGTCGCACGATCTCGGTGGGCAGCGGTCAGGGCATCCGCGCGGTCGCGATGTGCCTCTTCACGGAGTAGCCAGTCCTGGCGGGCGAGGGACATGTCAGTGCAGGATGCCGGCCTCGCCGAGCAGATCGCGCAGCCCGGCGCCGTCTTCGGCGCTCACCCAGGGGGCGACGTCTTCGGAATGGGGCTCGCGGCCGGCCCGGCCGCCGGCCAGGACCGCCTCGGCGGGAAGAAGGCGACGGATGGCCACCCCGGCGACGGAATCGGGATGCTCGTCCATGAACTGGGAGTAGATGGCTTCGTCGTGCTGTCCGTCGTCTCCGATCAGGAGCCACTTGACGTCGGGGAACTCCGTCGCGAGACGTCGCAGGTTGGTGAGCTTGTGCTCGCGCCCGCTGCGGAACCAGCGCTCGTGCGTGGGTCCCCAGTCGGTGAGGAGCATGGAACCCGCGGGGAAGAGATGGCGTCCGAGGAAGCGCCACAGCGTGGGGGCGACGTTCCACGCGCCGGTCGAGAGGTACACCATCGGGGCGCCCGGGTGCTGTCGCAGCAGCTGGTCGAGCAGCACGGCCATCCCCGGCACGGGGAGGCGCGCGTGCTCGTCGAGCACGAAGGAGTTCCAGAAAGCGATGAAGGGACGAGGCAGCGCCGTCACCATCACGGTGTCGTCGACATCGGACACGACGCCGAACCGGGTGCCATCGGCGACGACGAAAGCTCGTGCTTCCACGGGCTCCTGTCCCTCCACGGAGAACGTGAACGTCTGCCAACCCGGCTCCAGGTCCACGTGGACCGTCGAGTCGACCACCCCGCCGCGGTCAGCGACGACCTGGTGCGTAGAGTCGCCGATCTGCACGGTCACTGCGGCGAAACCCACCGGGATGCCGACGAAGCTGCGCCAGCCGCGGACACTCGCCGGCTCCCCGTCGCGTGTGCGGCGCTGCGGGGGGACGATCAGCACGCGGCCTACGACACGCACCCAGCCGGGACCCCCGTATCCGGGGAACGGGAGGATCGTCGCGACGCGGCCACGACGGCGCGCGCGACCTTCACGCCAGACATGCAGGCGGTGTTCGAGTCGGGCGAACCAGTGGATCCGGGGCGCCGGGGGAGCGGATGCCATTGCCTCAGTCTTTCACGTCGGCGTCGGCCTCTGTCTCCGGAGCCTTCAGGTGACGGGCCTCAGCCCGCTGCAGCAGCTTCTTGCCGAGGTAGATCAGCAGGAGGAACACGGCGATCACACCGACGAAGATGTACCCCGCGAAGTGCACGCGGTCGACGAGTTCCCGGAAGCTGCCCGCCGCGAGGGAGGTGACGCTCACGTAGGCGGTCGCCCAGAGGACGCACGCGGGTGCCGTCCAGGCGAGGAACTTGCGGTACGGGTATTCGCTCATGCCGACGGTCAGGGGCACCAGGGAATGCAGGACGGGCAGGAAGCGCGAGAGGAAGATCGCGATGCCGCCGCGGCGTTCGAGGTAGTTCTCGGCGCGCACCCAGTTGTGCTCGCCGATCCGTCGTCCCAGCCAGGACACACGGATGTGGGGTCCCAGCCAGCGCCCGAGCCAGAATCCGATGCTCTCGCCGATCAAGGCGCCGATCACGACCGCGACGCCCATCGCGATGCCCTCCAGGGGAGTCGCCACCCCCATCGAGGCGATGATCACGATCGTGTCACCGGGAACGATGAGCCCGATCAGGATGCTCGTCTCGAGCATGACAGCGAGTCCGGCGATCAGGGTGCGAGCGACCGGATCGACCGACTGCACGGTGTCGAGGAGCCAGATCAGGAGGTCGTCCACCCCATGAGGATACGGGAGCAGCCCGGTCCTAGGCTGGAAAGGTGCTCGAACCGCTGACTGCTCATCCGCTTCCCACCTGGGTGGAGCCGTCACCCGTGTTTCGGATGATCGAGGCGCGGGGCATCGACGTCTTCTGGCTGGATGCGGGCGCGCGGGCGACGGAAGGCTGGAGCTTCATCGGGACGGGGAGGCGTTCGAGCCTGCCGCGGGACGTGCCTCTCGACGCCCCTTCGACCGACCCGTCGTGGCCGCCGTTCACCGGGGGGTGGGTGGGCTGGCTCGACTACGAGAGCGGAGCATCGGCGTCCGGCGCGCCGGTCGCACAGCCGGAGGAGACGCCAGGAGGGTCTTGGTTGCTCGTCACGCATGTCGTCGCCTTCGATCATGCACGCCGTCGCACTTGGGTGCTCTCCTCCGCAGATGACCTCGAGGTCTGGACGGACGAGGTCCACGCAGCGACGGAAGCCGCTGAGCGTCCCGGCAGTGAGGAATCCTTTGCGGGCGCGGCCGCGGCCCCACGTGTTGCGGAGCCCAGGCACACCCCACACGAATACCTCGCACTCATCGAACGCTGCCGTGACTTCATCCGCGCAGGCATCGCCTACCAGCTGTGCCTGACCACACGCTTCACCGTTCCCGGCATCCATGACCCGGTCGCCGTGTACGACCGCCTCCGAGGAACGACCCCCGCCCACCACGGCGGTTTCGTGCGCATCGGCGACCACACGCTGCTGAGCGCCAGTCCGGAACAGTTCCTCCACGCCGAAGGGGGAGTGATCCGGACGCGCCCCATCAAGGGAACGAGGCCCCGGAGCGCCGATCCCCTCGAAGACGCCGCGCTCGCCGCAGAACTCGCCGGCGACCGCAAGGAGCGTGCGGAGAACGTCATGATCGTCGACCTCATGCGCAACGACCTGTCGCGGGTGTGCGTGCCGGGGACGATCCGCGTGGAAGGGCTCTGGGTGGTCGAGAGCTATCCCGCCGTGCACCAGCTGGTGAGCACCGTGAGCGGAACGGCAGAGCCGGGGGCCACGGTCGGCGCCCTTCTCGACGCGACCTTCCCCGCCGGCAGTATGACGGGAGCGCCCAAGCTCTCGGCGATGACCAGGCTGCATGAGCTCGAAGGCGGCGCGCGGGGAGTGTACGCGGGGTGCTTCGGCTACATCGGCGCGGACGGGGTGCTCGACCTCGCCATGGTCATCCGCAGCATCCTCCTCGACGGGGAGAAGGCGGTGGTCGGTGCGGGCGGCGGAATCACCTGGGGTTCGGTCGCCGCTGCCGAGGTCGCCGAGGTGGCGATCAAGGCGCGGGCGCCGCTCGCCGCCCTCGGTGCGGAAACGCCTGCGTCCTGGCGTTCCGATATCCTGAACTGATCCCGCTTTTCCCTTCAGATTGGTCGTGCGTTCGTTGTCTGAGAACCTGTCCACCGCCCCTGCCGACGACGAGGCCCCGTCGGCGCACGCCATCCAGAACAAGTGGCAGAAGTACTGGGCGGAGAACGGCACGTTCCTCACGGGCGGCGACGACGACACCCGGCCGCGCCGGTACGTGCTCGCGATGTTCCCGTACCCGTCCGGCGACCTGCACATGGGCCACGCGGAGAACTACCTCTACTCCGACATCGTGGCGCGCTTCTGGCGCCACCGCGGGCACAACGTCCTGAATCCGATCGGCTGGGACTCGTTCGGGTTGCCCGCGGAGAACGCTGCGATCCGTCAGGGAGCCGACCCTCGGGACTGGACCTATCAGAACATCGCGCAGCAGAAGGTGGGCTTCGAGGCGTACGGCGTCTCGTTCGACTGGAGCCGCGTGCTGCACACCTCCGACCCCGAGTACTACCGCTGGAACCAGTGGCTGTTCTTGAAGCTGTACGAGCGCGGGCTGGCGTATCGCAAGAAGAGTCCGGTCAACTGGTGCCCGAACGACCAGACGGTGCTGGCGAACGAGCAGGTCGTCGACGGACGCTGTGATCGCTGTGGCGCCGAGGTGGTCAAGAAGAAGCTCACGCAGTGGTACTTCCGGATCACCGACTACGCCGACCGTCTGCTCGACGACCTGAACCAGCTCGAGGGATTCTGGCCGCACAAGGTGCTGCAGATGCAGCGCAACTGGATCGGTCGCTCGGTGGGTGCCGACGTCGACTTCCTGATCGAGGGTCGCGAGGAGCCGGTCACGGTGTTCTCGACGCGCCCCGACACGCTGCACGGCGCGACGTTCTTCGTGGTCGCACCCGACTCCGACCTGGCATCCGAGCTCGCCGCCGGTGCCTCCGAGGATGTGCGTGAGCGCTTCCAGACGTACCTGGAGCAGGTGCAGAAGGAGACCGACATCGATCGGCAGTCCACGGACCGCCCGAAGACCGGTGTGTTCCTCGAGCGCTACGCGATCAACCCGGTCAACGGCGAGAAGCTGCCGGTGTGGGCAGCGGACTACGTGCTGGCCGACTACGGACACGGGGCGGTCATGGCTGTCCCGGCACACGATCAGCGCGACCTGGACTTCGCCCGCGCGTTCGACCTGCCCGTCAAGGTCGTCGTCGACACGACCGCTCCCGTCACGGGGGCGATGCCCGTGATCGAGGTCGACGAAGACGGCGTGCCGGTCGACACCGGTGCCGCGCTCGAGGAGCAGAGCCCCGCGGCCACCGGTATCGCTCTCACGGGCGAGGGCCGCATGATCAACTCGGGCGCTCTGAACGGTCTGTCCAAGCGCAACGCCATCGCGCGGGCGATCGAGCAGCTGGAGGCATCGGGCACCGGCCGTGCCGCCAAGAACTACCGTCTGCGTGACTGGCTGATCTCGCGTCAGCGGTTCTGGGGCACACCGATCCCGATGCTGCATGCCGAGGACGGGAGCATCATCCCGGTTCCCGAGGACAAGCTCCCCGTGAAGCTGCCGAGCGTCGAGGGGCTCGACCTCAAGCCCAAGGGGACCTCGCCGCTGGGCGGTGCCGAGAGCTGGGTCCGTACGACCGACCCGCGGACGGGCGACCCGGTGCTGCGCGACCCCGACACGATGGACACGTTCGTGGACAGCTCGTGGTACTTCCTGCGCTTCCTCTCGCCGAACAGCGACACCGTGGCGTTCGATCCCGCGCAGGCGGCCCGCTGGGCGCCGGTCGACTCCTACATCGGCGGCGTCGAGCACGCGATCCTGCACCTGCTGTACGCGCGCTTCATCACGAAGGTGCTCTTCGACATGGGGCTGATCGACTTCACCGAGCCCTTCTCGAACCTGATCAACCAGGGCATGGTGCTGCTCGACGGGCAGAAGATGTCCAAGAGCAAGGGCAACCTGGTGCTCTTCCAGGAGGAGCTCGACGCCCACGGCGCCGACGCCCTGCGTGTCGGGTTGGCGTTCGCCGGGCCCGTGGAAGACGACAAGGACTGGGCCGACGTCTCGACGACCGGCGCTCAGAAGTTCCTGGCCCGCGCGATGCGCGTCGCCGGCGAGGTGTCGAGCCCCGTCGACGTGGTCTTCGACGGCGGTGACGCCGCTCTCCGCCGCGCCACGCACAAGTTGCTCTCGGAGGCACCGGCACTCGTCGAGCAGACGAAGTTCAACGTCCTGGTCGCGCGCCTCATGGAGCTCGTGAACATCACCCGCAAGACGATCGATGGCGCCGCCGGTGCAGGGGATCCTGCCGTGCGCGAGGCGGCGGAGACGATCGCCGTGATGCTCGACCTGATCGCGCCGCACACCGCGGAGGAGATGTGGGAGATGCTCGGCCACGAGCCTTCCGTCGGCCTCGTGACGTGGCGCTCCGCCGACCCGGCGCTTCTGGTCGAGGACACGGTCACGGCCGTCGTGCAGGTCGGGGGCAAGGTGCGTGCGCAGCTCGAGGTTCCGGCGCGGATCGGCGAGTCCGAGCTCGAGGTGCTGGCCCGTGCGGACGAGCGTGTGATCCGTTCCATCGGAGACCGCGAGATCGTGAAGGTCGTCGTGAGGGCACCCAAGATCGTCAGCTTCGTCGTCAAGGGCTGATCGCCTCTTCTCCACGGTGGACGCCCGGGACGGGTTGTCCACCGTGGATGTTTCGGGACGCTCGTGGGTTCCGCGCCCTCGCCTAGCTTGGCCGGATGGCATCCCCGCAGGCACCGTCTCCTCCGCCGCTCCGGCATCGGCTGCGGCTGAGCCTCGGCGCGGCCGTGGTGCTGGGACTCGTTGTCCTATCGGCGGCTGTCGGATTGGGTATCCTCCGCGGGCAGACGCCGCCCACCGAGTCCGTGTCGCTCACAGACGACGATGAGGCGAGGGCGGGGTCCACCGGAGAGCTCTACGTCCACGTGCTCGGCGCGGTGGCGGCTCCCGGTCTCTACGTGCTCGATCCGGACGCGCGACTCGTCGACGCCCTGGCGGCCGCGGGCGGGACCACGGACGTCGCCGACCTCGCGGCGGTCAATCTTGCGCGGCTGCTCGAAGACGGAGAGCAGATCATCGTGCCGACGGTCGGCGCCGCTGCTGCCGAGTCGGGAGCCGCCCCGCCCGGCGACGACCGTATCGATCTCAACAACGCCGACCAGGCGGCGCTGGAGACTCTCCCGCGCATCGGTCCGGCACTCGCGGCACGGATCATCGCCTGGCGGGAAGAGAACGGTCGCTTCCGTTCCGTGGACGATCTGCTCGCCGTCCCCGGCATCGGGGAGAAGCTTCTTGCCGGCATTCGCGATGGCGCACGGGTGTGAGGCGTCGTGACCTGCGGCTGCTGCCTCTCGCCGTCGCGGTCTGGGCGGTGGCGCTGCTGTGCGTGCTGCTCCCCGCGGCGGCGTGGGGGTGCGCGGCCCTCTGCGGAACCGGGGCGGTGGGTGTCGTGGCGCATCTTCTCCACCGCCGCGTGATCCCGTAAGCGCTCAGTCGGCCGTGACCTGGACGGTGAATCCCTCCAGGTCACGGCCGGCGTCCAACTCGAATGTTCGAGGAGAGCTATCGGCAGTGCACGCCCCCTGGGCGTTCGGAATGCTCGTGCTAAGCATCACGACCCGTTCGCCTTCGTCGATTTCCGTGATGACAGGCACAACAGGGCACGATCCTGATCCGACTGTCGTGACGACCAGCGCATCCCGATCGACCCAGGCTTGGATTTCTGAACCCGGCGGCCCATCGACGGTCAACGGCAGACCTGTCGCGGTTGGCTCGCCCGCATATCCCGGCGGCTCCGGTACGGAGCAGCCTGAGACGGAGAGTGCAGCTACCGCTATGACGAGCGCTCCGGCGAGCCGCGCAAGTGGTTGTCCGACATTCATACCCGTGACCTCACATCGGTGTGTCGTTTCCGTCAAGGGTAGAGGTCGCGACTCTCGCCGGTGTCGCCGGTTCTTCCAGCGGACCCAGGTATCACCGACCGGCTTCACTTCGTCTGGTTCGGGTGAGCGGTGTGGACCTGCTCGAGGTAGACGGTCTGCCCGTCGACGTAGAACCAGATCCGGGCATCACCCTGCCGGGTCGGCTTGTGCTGCCAGCGCGTGTGGTCCTTGCCGCGGTGTGTGACGACGCCGAGCTCACCCTTGAGCGGGTAGTTGCTCGGCGTCTGTTCCGTCGGCGTCCGGGTGAGAAAGTCCCACGAGTCCGTCAACGGGCCGAGGATCGTGGCACGCAGGTCACGCCACCCCTTCTGGGCGCCGACCGAGGCGAACACGATCGAGTACTCGGACTTCTTCGTCGGACGCGGGACTGCGACGTCCTTCGGCACTAGCTCGGGCGCTCCACCGACAGGACCTCATCGAGCCACTCGGCGGGCGTCGCGGAGAGGCCGGCGGCGATCGCCGTTGCCGTCTCACGCCACGACGTCAGCTCGGCGACGGCGAGGTGGGCCTGGCCGGTCGAGAACGACGCTCGGGCGGCGTCGACGAGATCCTGTGCGCAGGCTGCCTGATCGGCGGCACTGAGCGCGTGCATCCACTCGAACTTGCGCGTCATGCGCGAGGCGAGAGTGCCGTCGTCGTCGAGCGTGACGGTGATGAGGTCAGCGGCGAACTGCAGCAGCAGAGCGCGAGCGTCCACCTCGCCCTGGGACATGAGCACGAGAGGCTCGCCGTCGCGGCGGGTGATCTGGACGGGGTGGTTTTCTGCTTCGGCGAACACGTCCGCGGAGTGCTTGCTCAGATCCGACGAGCGTCGCGTCGTCGTGCGGACATCGTTGAGGAGAGACATGTCACGAGTCTATTCGGAACGTGTTCGGAAGTCTAGTGATGGTCGTCCCCAGTCTCAGCCTCGGTTGAGTCCGTGGGTGATACTGTCCAGCGCCCGCTTGAAGTGACTCTCAGCGGCGTTGATATCCCGAAGTGGCGTTGAGGGATCGAAGACCCGCAGTAGCGAGTATCGGAAGGTCGACGGATCTCGCTCTTTCAGTGCGACGTTGCCTCCGTGCCCGTTGGCGGCATAGGTGCGCCAGCGCTGCAGGATGTTCTCGGCCCCGTCGGCCTTGCCCACGTAGTGGCGACCGTCGCGGGTGTCAGTAATCAGATAGATGCCGACAACCGACGAGAGCGCTGTCTGCCAGGCGGCGTAGCGACGCTCCTTGACGACCGCCTTCAGCACGTCATACGAGACGACCAGTTGATCGAATCCCGGGAATCGCGGAGGCTGAGCATCGGCGACCTCGAGCACCGGGTACGTCGCGGCGGTCGGGCCGTAGACGCGCCAGACTCGTCCTGCCTTCCAGCTGATCACGAGTCGGCTGAGCAGGTCATGGAGGTGATCGGTCTCGACGAGGTCGAATTCACGGAGCTCACCGTCGTTCGAGAGCTCTCCCCGGTTCTCGACGACGCGCCAGAGGCGCCCACGATCGCCGCCTTCCGGCATGAGCACGATCCAGAATCGCGGCGGGGTGACGGGGAAGATCTGCGACTTCGCCGACTGGCGGCGTGTGTACGCGAGGATGTCGTCGTCCGTCGAGCCTGCGTGGACGCCAGCAAGGCGGCTCGACGCCGGCTCGGCGTTGTAGGCGTGCCTGATCACCAGTACGTCCTGGATGAACAGCGACTCCGAGTCGAGGATCGTTCCGAGCGTCAACGGCATGGGACTGAGACTATCGACCAGGAGGCCGAGAGGCGTCGGCAAAGGTGATCCGCTCGAGAACCCGAGGCTTCGGCAGAAACGGCCCCCAGCGGTTCGCCAGGGGCCGTTCGAGTCGTCACTGCAGGGTGAACGTCGCGCGCCCGAACTCGGTCATGCCGAGGTCGTCGGAGGCGACCAGCTCGACGGGGGTGGTCTCGTCGTCCAGCTCGTAGGCGACGGCGTTGGCGACCGTGCCGCCGTTCTTGATGTCCTGAAGCTGCGAGTCGAGGAACTGAGCGTCCGGGAGGGAGGCGACGTCGAGTTCGTTCACGGCGTTCGGGTCGTTGTCCTGAATCGCCGTGAAGGTGCCGATCCAGGCGGTCGTCGGATCGATCGCGTCGTCGGAGGTGTTCGTGACCTCGTACCAGAACGCGATGACGGGCTTCTCGCCGTACTCGTTGCCGGGCTGGCCGACCGCGATCTTCTTCGTGTCGGTGATGGTGACCGTGTACTCGGGCAGGGTCAGCACGTTGTCGGCGAACGATGCATCGCTGCTCGCGTCCTCGACGGTGGCCGTATCCTCGGAGACAGCAGTGGTCGTCTCCGGCTTCGGCTCGGTGGCCGGAGCCGAGCATCCGCTGAGCAGCAGGGCGACGACCCCAAGAGCGAGCACGGCAGAGTTCTTCTTCGATAGGCGCATGAGCGCTGACGACAGGTCAGCGAATCTCAAGCTAGCCGCTCACAGGCGTCGCAAAGTCCTGGAGCGAACTCCAGGCAGCGATCGTTATCAGCACGTCATCGTCCGCGGTGTGGATCCGGTGTCGATCGGGCCACTCGGCGATCTACCCCAGCTGGTGAGGTTGCTGAGATCGGGCGTGATGAACGGGGCGGTGACAACTAATGGTCGTAGCCGGAGGTGCGAGGGAGCGAGAAGATTCGTGTAATCGTCGCCAGGTGGCCGGCCAAAGGCTCCGCAATTCTTCGACTTCAGCGCTAGCCGTGTCTACCGTTCCGGTGCTTTTTCTCGGCCTCAGGGCAGGAGGGATGATCTCTCTCTGCACCGGCGGCGATTCGTATCGGTTGTCCGCCGCTGCCGGTCTTGCCGTGACGCGTGGTCGCTGCACGTTCGTAGCGTGGCGGGGTGTCGCAGCCAGAGTTCCGCACGGAGGACCGTCGATCGCGTGTGAAACCCCGTGATCTGCGGCTGGTGCCGTTGGCCGCAGTGGTATGGGCGGGTGCCCTGCTGTGCGTCTTCTTCCCGATGTCGGCGTGGTGGACGGTGGGCGGCTGTGCCGCTGGCACGGTCATCCTCATGCTCGGGATACGTCGTGGAATAGTCCGACGACTTCCGGGCGGCGGAGGTCTTGCTGTACTGGTTCTCGCCGCTCTTGCAGCCACGGGCCTTTCTGTGGCCCTCATCCTCCCCACACGCGAGCGAGTCGCCGAATGGTCGGGGAGCATGGCAGAAGTCACGGGGACGGTGACCTCGTCGGCATCGATCGGCCAAGATGGGCGACTGTGGTTTGACGCGCAGACGATGACCATCGGTACTCGCGGTCGTCCGACGATGTTGTCTGCACCGGTGCGCATCGGCATCGAACCGCGCGACGGGTTCGAACTCGGTGCACGGATCCGCGTCGTGGGGGAGGCGTCCGCGACGGACGCGGGGGAGCGCGCCACCCTGGTCGTCTTCGCGAGCGAGGCGGAGGTGGTCGAGCCAGCGGGTGGCGTGTTCGCTGCTGCGGCGACCCTCAAGCACGTCTTCGTCGCCCGGTCGTTGCGTCTGCCCGAACCCGGTGCCGGTCTGCTGCCGGGGCTCGCGGTGGGCGACACCAGGGCGGTCACCCCGGAGCTGAACGACGACATGCGCACGAGTGGACTCAGCCACCTGACGGCGGTGAGTGGGGCGAACTGCGCGATCGTCGTCGTCGCGCTCTTCTGGCTGACGGCGTTGTGCGGAGGAGGGCGCGCATTGCGCGTCGTGCTCTCCCTCGTGGGCTTGGCCGGGTTCGTCGTCTTGGTCACTCCGGAGCCGAGCGTCATCCGTGCAGCGGTCATGGCGGCCATCGGGATGCTCACCGTGCTGCTCGGGCGTCCGAGTGCGGGCGCGGGCATGCTCTCCCTGTGCACCGTGGGCATACTCCTCGCCGATCCGTGGCTCGCGACGTCACCGGGGTTCGCACTCTCCGTGGCAGCATCCGGGGCGTTGATACTGCTCGCCCCGCCTCTTGCCCGGGGGCTGGCGACGGTCATGCCCGACACGGTGGCACTGGCGATCGCGGTCCCGCTCGCCGCGCAACTGGCATGCGGGCCGATCATCGCCTTGTTCGCAGAGCAGCAATCGCTGATCGGGGTCGCTGCGAATCTCCTCGCCGCTCCGGCGGCACCGATCGCCACGGTGATCGGTCTGCTGGCGTGTCTTGCTGCGCCGTTGCCGTTCCTCGCTGATCTGCTGACAGCGGCGTCCTGGCTTCCCGCCGCCTGGATCGCGACGACCGCCACGACGACGGCACGACTGCCGAACGCGCAGCTGCTGCTTCCGGCGGGGATCGGCAGCGCGGCATTGGTGGCACTCGTCAGCGTGTGCGTGTCGGTCGTCCTCCTCCGATCCGCTGATGTTCCGCGCCGGCCGTCCACCGTGCGTGCGATGGTGTTCCTGCGGCGCGGCGCGGCGGCGGTCCTCATCATCGTGTCGTCGCTCGCCGGTGCCCGCATTCTCCTCGACGGTCCGCTCGCGACCGTGGCGTCGCCGGAGGGATGGTCCGTCGCCGCGTGCGACGTCGGTCAAGGAGATGCGCTGATCGTCCGGTCCGGCGACCGCGTCGCACTGATCGACACCGGGCCGGCGCCGGAACCGCTGGAAGCGTGTCTGCGGTCTCTCGGGGTGGAGCGGATCGACCTCCTCGTCCTGACACATTTCGACCTCGACCACGTCGGCGGGACCACCGCCGTCGTCGGTCGGGTGGACGCGGTGCTGCACGGACCCGTCACTGAGGATTCCGAGCGGCGCCTCCTCGCCGTGCTCCTCGACGGGGGTGCACGTGTCGACGAGGCGTGGGCAGGACAGCGGGGCGAACTCGGGGAGGCGACGTGGCGTGTCCTCTGGCCCCGGAGAGGGTCTCCCGTGTTTCCCTCAGGGAATGACGCCAGCGTGGTGATGGAGTTCGACGGGGGAGGAGTGCCGCGATCCCTGTTCCTCGGAGACCTCGCTGCGGCCTCCCAGCGCCTGCTGATGCGTGCGGCAGACCTCGGCGGGTACGACGTGGTCAAGGTGGCCCATCACGGCAGCGCGGATCAGGACCCCGGCCTGTACGAGGCGCTTCGGGCCCGGGTGGCGTTGTTCAGCGTCGGTGCGGACAACGACTACGGTCATCCGCGTGTCGAGACTCTCGACCTACTGACAGCGACCGGGGCGCAGGATCTGCGCACGGACCAGCAGGGGAGGATCCTGCTCGGTGTGCACGGCGACGAACTGCAGGTGTGGACGGAGCGTGCAGGTGAGGAGTGAGGAGAATGCCAGCCGAGCAGTGTCGGTGAGCGCCGGTAGGCTGGACCCATGGCAGCTTCGCGTACCCCCTCTCGCAGTGGTGCGAAGCCCACCAAGATCCCGCAGGTGTCGTGGCGCGAACCGCACCCCGCGCCGATCGTGCTCGTGTCGGGGCCGGAAGAGGTGTGCGCAGAGCGTGCGATCGCCGGCGTGCGCGACTACCTGCGCGCGGAAGATCCTGCACTCGAAGTCAGTGACGTGCGGGCCGACGACTACGCCCCGGGCACACTGCTGTCCCTCACTTCTCCCTCGCTGTTCGGAGAACCGCGACTGGTGCGCGTCTCGGGTGTCGAGAAGTGCTCCGACGCCTTCATCCAGGAAGCCGTGTCGTACCTCGACAACCCCCAGGAGGGGGCGACGGTCATCCTTCGCCACACGGGCGCCAGCGTGCGTGGCAAGAAGCTGCTCGACGCTCTTCGCGCCGGTACCGGCGGAGGCATCGAGATCGCCTGCCCGGCGGTCAAGCGCGACAGCGACCGAGTGGACTTCGCCGCCGGAGAGTTCCGGGCGGCCAAGAAGCGCATCGCGCCGGCAGCCCTGCGTGCGCTCGTCTCCGCGTTCGCGGACGACCTGACCGAACTGGCGGCGGCCTGCCAGCAGCTCATCGGCGACGTCGAGGGAGACATCTCGGAAGAGATCGTCACGAAGTACTACGGCGGTCGCGTCGAGGTCTCGGCGTTCGTCGTCGCGGATACGGCCATCGCCGGCCGCTACGGCGAAGCGCTCGTCGCGCTCCGGCACGCGCTGTCGTCCGGCGCCGACCCGGTGCCGATGGTCGCCGCCTTCGCGATGAAGCTCCGGACGATGGCGCGCGTGGCAGGCAACCGCGAGCCCAGCCGACAGCTCGCGCAGCGCCTGGTGATGAAGGACTGGCAGGTCGATCGCGCCCGCCGTGACCTGGCCGGCTGGAACGAGCGCTCTCTCGGGATGGCCATCCAGGCGACCGCGCGAGCCGACGGTGAGGTCAAGGGAGCGGCCCGCGACCCGATCTTCGCCCTGGAGCGCATGGTCACCGTGATCGCCACGCGCCAGCCCTTCGGCGAGTAACCGTCCCCCGCTTTCTCGATCCCGCGGGGGCCTCAAACCCGAGGGGACGAAGAAGGCCCGCCCCGATGAACGGGACGGGCCTTCCGGAGAAGCTTCGGCTCAGAGGGAAGCGACCTGCTTGGCGAGCGACGACTTGCGGTTCGACGCCTGGTTCTTGTGCAGGACACCCTTGCTGACGGCCTTGTCGAGCTTGACGGAAGCCTTCTTCAGGCCGGCCTCGGCTGCTGCCTTGTCGCCGGCGGTGACTGCCGTGCGGGTGGAGCGGATGAGGGTCTTGAGCTCGCTCTTCACGGCCTTGTTGCGCTCGTGTGCCTTCGCGTTGGTCTTGTTGCGCTTGATCTGCGACTTGATGTTTGCCACGTGTGGACGCTTTCTGTACAGGAGTGTTCGGAATGCCGGCAGCAGAAGAGGGCTGCTGCACAGCGGTCGTGAGGGAAGAACCCACACGCAAGCCAAGAGTCGAGTCTACCAGCAGACGGGGCGCTCGCGCGAAACGGCGAGCAGAATGCGAAACTCGGTCGCGCAATCGATGGTACCGGGTGCAGAATCATCACTGTCCCGACATCGATGTCAAGGAGCCCCATGATCCCTGCACGTGATCGTCCGTCTGTGCCCGTCGGGCTCCGTTGGTCCGCAGCGACCTCGGCCTTCCAGATCGAGGGGTCCCGTCCCACGGGGTCGACCGGGCGCTCCATCTGGGACGACTTCCTCGAACGGCCGGGCGCGATCATCGACGGGTCGACGGCGGACCCTGCATGTGACAGCTACCGGCGACCGGAGTCCGACGTGGCCCTCGCCGCGGGGCTGGGCCTCGACCGTTACCGGTTCTCCATCCCGTGGGCACGCGTGCAACCCGGAGGTCGGGGCTCGGGGGACCGCCCGGCGCTCGACCATTACTCCCGGCTGGTCGACCGCTTGCTCGACGCGGGGGTCGCACCGTTCCCGACCCTGTTCCACTGGGAGATGCCCAGCGAGGTCGAGGCCGACGGTGGCTGGCTCGAGCGCGACACGGCCGAGCGCTTCGCCGACTACGCGGCCATCGTCGCCGCCCGTCTCGGTGATCGGGTCGAGCAGTGGTACACGCTCAACGAGCCGGCGATGACGACGTTGCAGGGCTACGCGGTCGGCGCGCTCGCGCCCGGGAAGGAACTGCTCTTCGGAGCCCTGCCCACCGCCCACCATCAGCTCCTCGCGCACGCCCGTGCGGCTGCGGTGCTGCACGCCCACGGCGCCGCCTCCGTCGGCCACGTGAACAATCACACCTGGGTCCTCCCGCTCCGTGACACCGCCGAGGACCACCAGGCGGCCGCCGTGTACGACGTGATCCACAACCGCGTGTTCAGCGAACCGCTCCTCGCCGGCCGCTATCCGGATCTCGAGGCACTCGGGCTGCCACCGCTGCCCGTGCGCGACGGCGATCTGGAGGAGATCGCACGGTCGATCGACTTCTACGGCATCAACTTCTACAACCCCACGACGGTCACCGCTGCGGCGGAGGGAAGCCCGATACCGTTCGACATCGTGCCGACCCCCGGCGTCCCCGTCACCGGCTTCGGACCCGAGTGGCCCATCATGCCCGGTGCCCTGCGCGATCTGCTGATCGACCTGCACACGCGGCATCCGCATCTCCCGCCCGTGATCATCGGAGAGAACGGGGCGTCCTTCCCGGAGCCCGAGCGGGCTGCACTCGTGGACGACACCGATCGCATCGACTATCTCTCAGGTCACATCGCGGCGGTCGGCGAGGCGATCGACGCCGGGGTGCCCGTCGAGGAGTACACGGTGTGGTCGCTCCTGGACAACTGGGAGTGGGCCGACGGGTACACCCAACGGTTCGGATTGGTGCACGTGGATTTCGAGACGGGCGAGCGCACACCCAAAGCGTCGTACGAGTGGTATCGCGACCTCATCGCGCGGTCGCGGGCGGCATCCATCGCCGCGGAGGAGGCGCGGTGACCGGCGTCTCCGGCACCCGCACGGTCAAGGCGGGCGCACGATGGATGTCGGTGTTCACGCTGGCGTGGCTCGCGATCTGGACGGTGCAGCTCACTCCCGTGCAACTGCTGCTTCCTCTGCAGCTCGACACCCCCGAAGACGACTGGATCCGTGGCGTGGTATCTTCGGGGCTCGTCCTCGGGATCGGGGGACTCGCCGGTATCGTCGCGGGTCCCGCCGCCGGGGCGCTCTCCGATCGTGCGGCCGCGGGACGCCACCGCCGACGCCCCTGGGCCCTCGGGGGCGTTCTGCTCACCGCCGTGTGTCTCATCCTCACCGGTTTCGCCGAGGGACCCTGGGCCGTGGGCGCGGGCTGGGTGGGCGTATCGATCGGCGTCGCCGTCTCCTCCGCAGCTTTCACGGCGCTCATCGCCGACCAGCTGCCCTCGACGCAGCGCGGTGCGGCGTCCGCAGCGGTGGGATCGAGTCAGGCGGTGGGCATCGTGCTCGGTGTCGGACTGGTGGTACTGCTCGGGCTCGACGTCCGCGCCGGCTATCTGCTGCTCGCCGCGGTGATCGCCGTCATCGGCACCGGTGCGGCCCTGCTGCTGCCCGACCCGCCGAGTACCGAGGCGCTGCGGCCGAAACCTGGCGGACGCCGACCGCTCGCCTCCCTCCGCGACCGCGACTTCGCCTGGATGCTCTCGGGACGCCTCGTGACGAACGTCGGCAATGCTCTCGGCACCGCGCTGTTCCTCTTCTTCCTCCTGCATGGTCTCGGTCAGCCGACCGTTGCCGCTCAGGACAATCTCCTGCTGCTGATCGTGGTGTACACCGTGTTCGTCGTGCTCGCTTCCGTGGTCACCGGCATCGTGTCGGACCGGACAGGGAACAGGCGCACGCTCACCGTCGCCGCAACCGTCGTCCAGGCTGCCTCGGGCGTGGCGATCGCTCTGGTGCCTACGTTCGAGATGACCATGGTGGCCGCGGCTCTCATGGGATTGGGGTACGGAGCCTTCTCGACGGTCGGTCTCGCGTTCGCGGCCGACCTGCTCCCTGACGCACAGGATCACGCCAGGGATCTCGGGATCGTCAACGTCACCGCAGCCCTGGGACAGCTGATCGGACCGGTGCTCGGTGCGGCACTGGTCGCTCTCGTCGGCGGCTTCTGGCTCGTCTTCGTCGCTGCTGCCGTGCTGTCGCTGGTGGGAGGACTGCTCACCGCGTTCGCGCGCCAGCCGTCGCGCTCATGAGCCGGGCTGCTCCTCTTCCACCGTCGCGATGGCCAGCTGCAGCACGGCATTGAAGACCCGTGGCCGCATCGCCGTGACCAGGTGCGTCGTGCGGGGCACGATGAGGAGCTCCGCATGCGGCGCGAGACGTCGGAACAAGGACTCGTTCAGACGCAGCTGGTCGTACTGCCCGTTCACGAACCAGAGCGGGACCGCGATCCGGGGGACCGCGGCGGCGATGTCCAGCGCGGCGAGGCTGCGCAGCGCCGTGTCCTGCATGTCCAGTGCATATCCACCGGCGGCGAAGTCGGATCTGGTCTCCGTGGGGATGGTGGCCTCGAGGACGCGACCGGTCAGCCACATACCGCGATCGGGCAGCGAGTCGACAGCCCGGGCGAAGAGGCGATAGGCGCGGAGTCCCGCACCGTGGGGGAGCGAGGTGCACGACGCCGCGACGAGCGCGGCCACCGGCGGTCGCTGTGCCCCGCCGACGTAGGCGAGACACAGCAGCCCACCCATCGAATGCCCCACGAGCACGACGGGGCCCTTCTCCGCTGCCGCACGTACGGTGGCATCGATCGTGTGGAGCGCCTCGTGCAGCGTGAAGTCCTCGTCCATGCGGCTCCCGTGCCCGGGGAGATCGACCGCGGTCGACGCATACTCCTGCTCGTCGAGATACGTGGTCTGTGCGCGCCACATCGTCGCGGACGTGCGGATGCCGTGCACGAAGACGATCTGGGTGCTCACGCGAACAGCATAAGGAAAGCGGGGCCGGTGGATGAACCACCGACCCCGCTTCGACGCGAACGTCAGAGGGTGTTACTTCTCCCAGCCGACGTTCTCGACGGGCTGGATGCCGAACAGGTCGAGACCCACGTAGGGCTCCGGCGTCAGGTTGGCGAGGCCTTCCTGGACCGTGTAGATCTGCGGGCCGTTGTACAGCGGGATCAGGCCCCAGCGCTTGTAGATCTCGGGCTCGAGCTCCATCGCGGCTGCGGTCTGAGCCTCGGGGTCGGACTGCGACTCGACCTTGTCCTTGATCTCGGCGTCGAGTTCGGCGTCACCGACACCCGACAGGTTGAGACCCGAGTCCGAGCAGTACAGCTGGCAGAACCAGGCGGCACCGAACGGGTCGGACGAGGTGAAGCGGAGACCGGAGACGTCCCAGTTCTTCGAGGTGTAGTCCGAGGAGAACTGGCTGGCGGGACGGACCTCGACCTGGACGTCGATGCCGACCTCCTTCTCCTGCGCCTGCAGCGACTGTGCGAGAGCCTTCGAGGTGGCCGTGTCGTTCCAGATGGGGTAGACCACCGAGAGCTTCACGCCGTCCTTCTCACGGATGCCGTCCGAACCCTCAGTCCAGCCGGCCTCGTCGAGCAGCTTCTTGGCGCCCTCGACATCGAACTCCCAGCCTGCGGCCTTCATCGAGTCGGTGTAGCCGGGCTGGAACGAGAACAGGGTCAGCGAGCCGGCCGGGTCCTCTTCGTAGCCGAGGCCGTTCCACGCGATCTGCTTCTGCTGGTCGATGTTGATGGCCTTGAAGAACGCCTCGCGGACCTTGACGTCCTCGAACTGCGGCTTGGAGGAGTCGACCTGCAGGATCGTGTTGGCCGTCTGCTGCGCGCGGTAGACCTTGGCGCCGTCGACGTCCTTGACCTGGTCGATGAGCTCCTGGGAGCCCGTCTCCACCATGTCGACCTCGCCGTTCTTGAAGGCGTTGACGCCGGCCTGGCCGTCCATACCCGTCATGGTGACCTTGTCGAGCAGCGGAGCGTCGCCCCACCACTCGGGGTTCGGCTTGAACGAGATGTAGCCCTTGGTCGCGTCATACTCGTCGACCGTGTAGGGACCGGCGCCCCACTCCGGGTGCGGGTTCTCGATCATCGCTTCGTTGAAGGTGTCCGGGTCTGCGAGTGCCGGGTGGATGACGCCACCGTTGAAGGGCATCTGCGGCCAGGCGAACTCGCCCTTGAAGGTGACGATCGCCGTCTTGGCGGTGTCGCCCTGCTCGACGGACTCGATGTCCTTGTAGCCGTCGGTGGCGTTCGGGTTGAAGCCCTCGTCGTAGGAGCGGTTGGCCTTCCACGTGGCGTCGATGGCGGTCCAGTCCATGTCCGTGCCATCGTTCCAGTGGGCCTCGTCGGTGAACGTGAAGGTCAGGACCGTCTTGCCATCCTTGACTTCGTTCTTCCACTCGTCGAGGTAGTTGTCGTTCTTGTACTGCGTGCCGTCCGGCTCCATCAGGATCAGCTGTGGCGTGTACCACGCGGCGATGCGTGCGGTGTCGGCGCTGCCGTCACTGTTGAAGGCGTTCAGCTGCGGCGGCACCTCACGGATCGCGAAGTTGACCTCGCCACCCTCCTGGAGGTTCTCGCGAGGCTGCGGGTTGTAGTCCGCCATCTCGACGTCGGTCTTCTCGCCGTTGTCGCCATTGTCGCCACTGCCGCTGTTGCCGGCAGCGCACCCGCTGAGCGCGAGTGCGAAAGCGCCGGTGAGTGCCAGCGCTCCCATCAGCTTGTACTGCTTCATGGTGCTCCTTTCGCCTTTCGGCGTGTCATAAGGGGAGAATAGTTCGCCCGGTACACGAATGCGGCCGAGCCAAGTGAATGCCGCCTAACCGTTATCGGACGGTGATCCGTCTCCGGTCAGGAGACGTTCGACAGGCCCGAGGTGGTCTCTGGATCGAAGACGATCCGCTGCCGCGTCCGCTCGATGTCGGGGTCGGGGACCGGGATCGCCGACAGCAGCGCCTTGGTGTACGGATGCCGGGGATTGTCGAAGACATCGTCCACGTCGCCGTGCTCCACGAAGTCGCCCAGGTACATGACGGCGACGCGATCCGCGATGTGACGCACCACGGAGAGGTCGTGAGCCACGAAGAGGTACGACAGGCCGAGCTTGACCTTGAGGTCGTCCAGGAGGTTGATGACGCCCGCCTGAATCGACACGTCGAGCGCTGACACCGGCTCGTCGAGCACCACGATCTTGGGGTTCGTCGACAGTGCACGGGCGATGCCGATGCGCTGCCTCTGCCCGCCGGAGAACGCCTGCGGGAACCGATCGCGATGCGCCGGGTTGAGGCCCACGAGGTCCATCAACTCACCGACGCGTCGGTTCACCTCCGCCTTCGGGGTGCCGATGGCCGTCAGCGGCTCGGAGATGATGTCCGCGACCGTCATGCGCGGGTCGAGCGCACCCATCGGGTCCTGGAACACGATCTGGATGTCGCGCCGCAACTCCCGCTCCACCTTGCGACTGCGGATGTCGTTGACACTCGTCCCGGCGATGACGATGTCACCCTCGGTCTGCTTGACCATGTCCATGATCTGCAGCAGCGTCGTGGTCTTCCCGCTCCCGGACTCGCCCACGATCGCCATGGTCTCGCCTTCGCGGACGTCGAAGCTGATGCCCTTGACGGCATGCACCTCGCCGACCTTGCGCTTGAGGAAGGCGCCCTTGAGGAGCGGGAAGGTCTTGGTGAGGTTCTTCACCTCGAGCGTGATGGGACGCTCCTCGCGGGGCAGGCGGGTGAGTTCGCTCTCCGGCGCCTCCCTGACCGGATACACCGGCAGTCCGCCGAGCAAGCCGCCGTCCTCGATCTCATTCGAACGGATGCAGGCGGCGCGATGTGCCTCGCCACCGCTGGTCAGGACGGGCAGGAGTTCCGGCTCACGCGTCCGGCACGCATCCATCACGATCGGGCAGCGGTCGGCGAACGGGCAGGCGTCGGGGAGGTTGATCAGGAGGGGCGGGTTGCCCTTGATCGGGGTCAGTGGTTCCTTCTCGGCCTTGTCCACGCGGGGGATCGCGCCGAGGAGTCCGATGGAGTAGGGCATCCTCGTCTGGTGGAACAGCTCGCGCACGGGCGCCTGCTCCACGGGCTTGCCGGCGTACATCACCATGACGTCGTCCGCGGTGCGGGCCACCACGCCCATGTCATGCGTGATCATCATGACAGCGGCGCCGGTCTCGGCCTGCGCCTTCTCGATCAGGTCGAGGATCTGCGCCTGGATCGTGACGTCGAGCGCCGTCGTCGGCTCGTCGGCGATGATCAGCTTCGGGTCGTTCGCCATCGCGATCGCGATCACCACGCGCTGACGCATTCCTCCGGAGAACTCGTGGGGGAACGCCTTCATCCGCTTCTCGGGCTCGGGGATGCCCACGAGCTTGAGCAGATCGATCGCCCGGGCGTTCGCCTCCTTGACGCTGAGGTTGCGGTGCACCGTGAGCGCCTCGATCAACTGGGTGCCGATCGTGTACACGGGCGTCAGCGAGGTCAGCGGATCCTGGAACACCATCGAGATGCCGTTGCCACGGATACGGGAGAGCTGCGCGTCGGTCTTTCCGAGAAGCTCCTGCCCGTCGAACAGGATCGAGCCGGAGATCTTCGCGTTCTCGTCGAGCAGGCCCATGACGGCCAGCGAGGTGACGGACTTCCCGGAGCCGGACTCACCGACGATGCCGAGGGTCTTGCCGGCCTCCAGGTCGAAGGAGACGCCGCGCACGGCGTCGACACGGCCGGCTTCGGAGGCGAAGCTGACGGTGAGGTCGCGGACGGACAGTACGGGGCTCATGCGCGGCCTCCTGCAGCCGAGGTGGGGTCGAGGGCGTCACGCAGGCCGTCGGCGATCAACGCCATCGACACGGTCAGCAACGTGAGCGTCAACGCCGGGAAGTAGAAGAGCCACGGAGAGCTCGTGATCGACGTGCTGCCCTCTCCGATGAGTGATCCGAGGGAGACGTCGGGGATCTTCACACCGAAGCCGATGAACGACAGGCCGGTCTCCGTCGTCACGGCCGCGACGATACCGAGCGTGAAGTTGATGACCAGCAGAGATCCGATGTTGGGGACCAGGTGTCGCAGCACGATGCGTGTGCCTCGGACGCCCATGTAGCGCGCCGCCTGCACGTACTCCCGCTCGCGAAGCGACAGTGCCATGGTCCAGATGATGCGCGCGGGGAAGAACCAGCTCACGAAGATCATCACGAGGGCGATGACCCACCAGACGCCTCCCGAGTCGTTCGAGATGACGGACAGCATCAGGAAGGTGGGGACAACCATCATGAAGTGGATGACCAGCAGCGCGATGCGTTCGAACCAGCCGCGGAAATAGGCGGCGGCCGTGCCGACGAGGGCCGACAGGATGGTGGTTCCGACCGACACCGTGATCGCGATCATGAGCGAGCGCTGCAAGCCGACCGCGGTCTGGGTGTAGGTGTCGTTTCCGGCGCCGTTCGTGCCGAACCAGTGCGCTGCCGAGGGCGGCGTGCTCAGTGCGAGGAAGTCCATGTCGTTGACGGCGTACGGAGACAGCACCGGGCCGAGGGTCGCGAACAGGATCAGGGCGAGCAGGACGACGATGCCGCCGACGGCCGGCTTGTTGCGCATGTAACGGCGTGTGTAGAGCGTCCACTTCGAGAGGGACTTGCGGGGAGCTGCCTCGGTGGACGGCTCGACCAGCGGATCGATCATTTCGGTGGTCATATCAGCTCACCCTCACTCGCGGGTCGAGGACGACGACGACGACGTCCGCGAGGACAGCGCCGATCGCCGTCAGCACGGCGCCGAACGCGGCGACCGCCACCACGCCGTTGATGTCGTTCTGGTTGATGGTGTCGAGGAAGTAGCGGCCCATGCCCTGCCAGGCGAAGATCGATTCGGTCAGGATCGCGCCGGTGAAGATCGTCGGGATCGTGAAGGCGACCTGGGTCGCGACCGGGATGAGCGACGTGCGGAGGGCGTGCTTGCGGACCGCCTGCGCTTTGGTCAGTCCCTTGGCGCGAGCGGTGCGCACGTAGTCCGCGTTGATGTTGTCGAGCAGGAGCGAGCGCTGGAGGAAGTGGTACTGCGCGTAGCCGACGAGCACGAGCGCGATCGTGGGCAGCGTGACGTGCTGGAGCGCGTCGATGATGGTCGGGAAGAAGCCGGTCACGCCCGGGCTGGAGGAGCCGGTGACGTAGAAGATCCGCACCCCTGTCCACTCGTTGAGGGCGATGGCGAGGAGCACGACCGCGAGGCCGGCGACGATGATGTTGATGTTCATCGTGATGATCGAGGTCGCTTGGCCGATGCGGTCGGCGAGCTTGTACTGGCGGGACGCGGTGTAGACACCCAGCCAGATGCCGAGCACGGCGGCGATGATCGTCGCACCGAGCACGAGCTCCGCGCTGACCCACATGCGGTAGGCGACCTGCTCGTTGACCGACTGCCCGGTGGGGCTCGTGCCCCAGTCCCAGCGGAACAGGATGCCGCTGAACCAGTTCCACCACCGCTCCATGAGCGGCACGGTGTCGCTGAGGTTGCGCGGGATCAGGACGTTGTCGATCTGCTCCGGCGTCAGGGGTGGTCGTCGCCCCACGTAGTTGCTGCGCGGGTCGAGGAATCCCCACGCGAGGAAGAACGTGAGGTTCGTCGCGACCACGATCATGAGCAGCCAGCCGAGTGTTCGGCGCAGGAGGTACTTGATCAAGGGGTCAGTCTTTCTCTTCTACAGACGCGCTCGGGATCAGCCGACGCAACGCTGAGTCAGTTGGATTACGGAATCGCCATCCACCGAACTCTGCGATGCGACAACCGCCACGGGGTCTGTGATGGAGTCTTATCGCTTGCGGGATCCGGTGTCACGGAATTTCCCAGGCAACTTCGGGAGACTATCACCGGAATGCGGGAATCGGGGATTAGCGCCCCCTCACCGTAGAATCGAAGGGACATGTCCCCACGCGCTCTCACACCTCTCCAGCCTGCCTCGACGCCGGCTGCGCAGATCCGCAATTTCTGCATCATCGCCCACATCGACCACGGCAAGTCGACGCTCGCCGACCGGATGCTCCAGATCACCGGCGTCGTCTCGGACCGAGACATGCGGGCCCAGTACCTCGACCGCATGGACATCGAGCGCGAGCGCGGGATCACCATCAAGAGCCAGGCCGTTCGGATGCCGTGGGAGCTCGACGGTCAGACCGTGGCCCTGAACATGATCGACACACCCGGCCACGTGGACTTCACCTACGAGGTCTCGCGTTCGCTCGCGGCCTGCGAGGGAGCCATCCTGCTCGTCGACGCGGCGCAGGGAATCGAGGCGCAGACGCTCGCGAACCTGTACCTTGCGCTGGAGAACGACCTCCACATCATCCCGGTGCTGAACAAGATCGACCTGCCGGCCGCCGACCCCGAGAAGTACGCGAAGGAGCTGGCCTCGCTCATCGGAGGCAAGCCCGAGGATGTGCTGCGTGTCTCGGGCAAGACCGGCGTCGGCGTCGAGGAGCTGCTCGACCGGCTGGTCCAGGACATCCCTGCTCCGGTCGGCGACGCGGATGCGCCCGCCCGCGCGATGATCTTCGACTCGGTGTACGACGCGTACCGCGGTGTCGTCACGTATGTGCGCATGGTGGACGGCAGTCTCTCGCCGCGCGAGCGCATCCAGATGATGTCGACCGGGGCCAACCATGAGGCGCTCGAGGTCGGCGTGTCGAGCCCGGAGCCGACCCCGACCAAGGGGCTCGGCGTCGGCGAGGTGGGCTACCTGATCACGGGTGTGAAGGACGTTCGCCAGTCGAAGGTCGGAGACACGATCACCACGTCTCGGAAGCCGGCATCGGAACCTCTGCCGGGGTACACCGACCCGAAGCCGATGGTCTTCTCCGGTATCTACCCGATCGACGGCAGTGACTACGCGGAGCTCCGCGAGGCTCTCGACAAGCTCAAGCTCTCGGACGCCTCGCTCCAGTACGAGCCCGAGACCTCGGTCGCGCTCGGTTTCGGTTTCCGCTGTGGTTTCCTCGGTCTGCTCCACCTGGAGATCGTCACGGAGCGCCTCGCCCGCGAGTTCGGACTCGACCTCATCACGACCGCGCCCAGCGTGATCTACGAGGTGCTCACCAGTGACACGGGCGAGACGGTCACCGTGACCAACCCGAGCGAGTACCCGGACGGGCGCATCGGATCGGTCTCGGAGCCCATGGTGAAGGCCGCGATCCTGCTGCCGAAGGACTACGTCGGCACCGTGATGGAGCTGTGCCAGTCGCGCCGCGGCACCCTGCTCGGAATGGAGTACTTCTCCGAGGAGCGTGTCGAGCTGCGCTACAACATGCCGCTCGGTGAGATCGTGTTCGACTTCTTCGACCAGCTGAAGTCCAAGACGCAGGGCTACGCCTCTCTCGACTACGAACCCTCCGGACAGCAGGAAGCCGACCTCGTCAAGGTCGACATCCTCCTCCAGGGCGAGAAGGTCGACGCCTTCAGCTCGATCGTCCACCGGGACAAGGCCTACGCCTACGGCACGATGATGGCCGAGCGCCTGCGCAAGCTCATCCCTCGTCAGCAGTTCGAGGTCCCGATCCAGGCGGCGATCGGCGCGCGCATCATCGCCCGTGAGACCATCCGGGCGATCCGCAAGGACGTGCTGGCGAAGTGCTACGGCGGCGACATCACCCGTAAGCGCAAGCTCCTCGAGAAGCAGAAGGAGGGCAAGAAGCGCATGAAGATGGTCGGCCGCGTCGAGGTCCCCCAGGAGGCGTTCATCGCCGCGCTCTCGGGAGACGTCGAAGGCAAGGACAAGAAGTAGTCGTGCCGCTGCCCGCGTATCCGCGGGGGATGACGCGTCATCCGCTCGTCGCCGTGCCCGACGGCATGCTCGGCGAGGAGAACTCGACCACCGTGGCACCGGCGGCGCGCGACGCGGTCGCGGCGCTGGTGAGCACGTGGGAGTTCAAGCGGCGCGCGGGTTTCGAGACACCTGCGGGTGCACCGATGCCCGAACTCGAGGGCGTGCTCGCCAAGCGTGTCTTCGGCATCCGCTTTGCGGAGCCCGTGCGCGTCGTCTGGGCCGACGCGAGTGGTTTCGGCTACGAGACCCGTCCGGGGCATCCGATCTACGGCGAGGAGTCGTTCCGGATCGACGAGCGGGGCGTGTTCACCGCACGGTCCGTCTCGCGCCCTTCGACCTGGTTCTGGCGGATGCTCGCGCCTGCTCTGCGGACGATGCAGCGCTCGACCCACGCCGAGTACGTCCGGATCGTCCAGGAGGCGGCGAGGGCAGCGGAGGCGGAGACCCCGCGCTGAGCGGTTCGGGGCCGCCATGTGACCTCGTGCGGCGCGTGGGGGTGTTCGCTCAGGCAACGCGAAGTAGGGTGGAGGTCATGCGGCGCGGGACTTTCCGAGACGACACGGTGGACTATGCGGCCGTGGGTGCGACCCATGCGCCCGATCTGATGCACTACCCGCCGGAGCGCAGCATCCCGGCGGAGGAATCCTGGCGGATCGGCAGCGGCGTCGAGCGGTTCCAGACCGCGGGGGAAGCTCTCCTGTCCTGGACGGCGCAGCGCGCTGCTGGGCTCTCGGTCGAAGACGTGCGGCCGGCACCCGGACCCGCATACGCGGGCGTGAGCTTCGACGCGGAGGGGAATCCGATCGCCCCGAGCAAGCGCGATGTCGAGCCCCGCTACGACGCCGAGGGCATGCCGTTCGTCGGCGCAGGGATGACGTTGCACCTGCGCGGACGAGTCGCGGGGATGCGCGCCGACGCCGAGCTCCGCGTGATCTCGGTCACGGAAGAGACCCGGCGCATCGGATTCGTCCTCGGCACCGTCGGCGGGTCCGTCGTCAGCGGTGAGGAGTCGTTCGACGTCGACTGGCGTGAGGACAACGACGAGGTGTGGTTCACCGTGCGAGCGTTCGACGCACCGAACGCCCTCATCTACCGGACGATTCCCGCCCTCATGAAGCGTCGGCGCCGCGAGCTGTTCGCGCGCTACCTGCGGGCGATCTCGCCGCTCTACGCGACCCCCGTCTGATGGCGGGACCGCTCCCTCTCGGAGATCCGGCGCCGGCGGACGGGCATCTTCCCTCCGACCTCGTGATCGACCCGAACGTCCCGTTCTCCGCCTACCTGCACATTCCGTTCTGCACCGTGCGCTGCGGTTACTGCGACTTCAACACGTACACCTCGACCGAGCTGCGCGGGGCGAAGCAGGAAGACTACGCATCGACGTTGATCTCCGAGATCGCGCTCGCCCGTCGGGTGCTGGCTGATGCCGGGGCACTGCGTCCGATGGACACGGTCTTCTTCGGGGGTGGCACTCCGACACTCCTCCCCGCGGGAGACCTCGCCCGCATGCTCGAGGCGGCGACCGGAGCCTTCGGCCTCGCGGACGGAGCGGAGGTGACCGTCGAGGCGAACCCCGACACCGTGACCCCCGCGGTCGCCCGTACACTCGCCGACGCCGGCGTCACGCGGATGTCGGTGGGCATGCAGTCCGCCGTTCCCCACGTGCTCGCGGCCCTCGATCGCACGCACCGCCCCGAGAACGTGCGCACCGCGGTGGCTGCGGCGAAGGAGGCCGGGCTGGCGGTGAGCGTCGACCTGATCTACGGCGCACCGGGGGAGTCGCTCGCGGATTGGGAGGCCTCTCTCGATGCGGCACTCGCCCTCGAACCCGACCACATCTCGGCGTACGCGCTCATCATCGAGGACGGCACCAAGCTCGCGCGCCAGATTCGTCGGGGCGAGGTCCCGACGCCGGACGATGACCTGCAGGCCGACATGTACGAGCTCGCCGATGCCCGCCTCGGGGCAGGGGGTTTCGACTGGTACGAGGTGAGCAACTTTGCGCGCACTCCGGAGCGACGCTCGCGGCACAACCTGGCCTATTGGCGGGGGAGTGACTGGTGGGGGTTCGGCCCCGGTGCGCACAGCCACGTGGCCGGTCTGCGGTGGTGGAACGTGAAACACCCGGCCGCCTACGCGCAGAGGCTCGCGGCATCCGAGTCGCCGGCGGCGGGAACCGAGCGCCCCGATGTGGAGTCGCGCACGCTGGAGCGGATCCTGCTGCTCAGCCGGATCCGCGAGGGGATCGCCGTCGATGAGGTGCCCGCCGGGAACCGGAGCCGGGTCGCGGGCCTCATCGCCGATGGCCTCGTCGACCCTGCGGCCGCGATCCGGGGGCGCATCCAGCTGACTCTGCGAGGGCGGCTCCTCGCGGATGCCGTGGTACGTGCGCTGACCGACTGACGCCGGAGCGCTGTCAGCCCGGAAGCAGGTCCATGCCCGCGGTGCGGCGCTGCGGCACCGTCGCACTGACCGTATCGAATACCCGCGTGCGACGCTCGGAGCCGTACACGGGCCAGCCCGGATCTCCGCCGGTCACGAAGCCGACCCAGGCTGTGTTCATCTCGGTCGCGAGTGCGCCCGGTGCCGCGGTGCCGGCGAGTCGTCGCGCCTCCTCATCGTCGAGCCGGTCGAACACGAAGCCGAGTTCGAGCGCGTGCGCCGCTCGGAGGTCTCGGACGGGACTGGGCCACGCGAATTCGTAGACGTGCGTGCTCTCGGGGCGTGCGGACGCCACACGGCTCAGCGGTGCGCGCAGCATCATGTCGGTGACGAGTTGCCCGAAAACCTCTCCCGTGTTCGCTCCGGGAAATGCGGACCGGTACTCGGACACCGCGCGGCGCGGGATGCGCGAGAGGAGACGTGCGGCCTGCAGCTTGAACTCGCTGATGCCGGCGAGCGCCTCGGGCGGGAACCACAATCGGTACTCGTCGGTGTTGCTGCCGATGAGCAGTGGCGTGTCGATCTCGCCGAGGACCTCGTGAGGGGACCGCGGAAGGCTGTCCGGATCGATCGCGATCTGGAAGCCGGGTGCGCCGCCGAGCGGGGAGGAGCCTGCGGACTGTTCTCTCCTCGCGTCGAGGAGCTGCGCGGGCGAGAGCGCGGCGAACGAGTCCCGATCGGCGCGGACCCCGAGGCGCTTCGCGAGCTGCGCCGTCACACGTCCCGCCTTCTTCGGGGTCTGCGCCTGGAGCGGGCCCGACTCGATGATCGCGCGACTGATGAGAGCGCGGGAGTCGTCTCGGGCGAGCAAGGCCGCCACGATCGCGCCGCCCGCCGATTCCCCCATCGCCGTGATGTGTGATGGATCCCCGCCGAACGCCGAGATCTCGCGGTGCACCCACTCCACGGCCGCGGCGGCGTCGCGCAGACCGAGATTGCGGGGGGCGCCGTCGAGGACGGAGAAGCCCTCGGAACCCAGACGGTAGTTGATGGAGACGAAGACGATGCCCGCCCTGGCGAACACCGACCCGTCATAGAGCGGCAGCGCGGCGGTGCCCCGCTCGAGCGCTCCGCCATGGATCCACAGCAGCACGGGGGCATCGGACGTGTCGGTCGGAGCCCACACGTTCGCGGTCAGGATGTCGTCACCGTCGAGGATCACCGAACCCAGCAGCTCGCCGATCGGACCCGCGTACGGCACCTGCGGTGAGGTCGGGCCGAAGCGGGTGGCCTCGCGGACGCCGGACCAGGCATCGACCGGCTGGGGGGCGCGGAATCGGTTCGCCCCGAACGGCGCCTGCGCATAGGGAACGCCGAGGTAACGGACGACCCCGCCCTCCTCGGTGCCGCGGACGATGCCGCACGACAGGGTGGCCTGGGGTGAGGTGGTCATGAGCGTCATCCTAGGGTTGTGCGTCTGCAGTACGGAGATTACCGAGCTGAACGGGGTAGGATTGGCACTCTGAACGTCCGAGTGCCAGCGGAAGGGAAGGCGATGGTCACAGAGCGAGGACTCCAGGTTCTCCGCGCGATCGTGCAGGACTACGTCGAGACCCACGAACCCGTCGGCAGCCGTTCCATCGTGGACCGCCACTCCTTCGGGGTCTCCGCGGCGACCATCCGCAATGACATGGCGCTGCTCGAGGACGAAGAACTCATCACGGCACCGCACACGTCTTCAGGGCGGGTGCCCACCGACAAGGGCTATCGCGTCTTCGTGAATCATCTCGCGCAGCTGCGACCGCTCTCCTCGGCGCAGCGGTCCGCCATCGAGTCGTTCCTCGGCGAGCCGGCCGACCTCGACGACCTCATGGTGCGCACGGTCCGGGTGCTGACCCAGCTCACCGGCCAGGTCGCACTCGCGCAGTACCCCTCGTTCGCCCGCGCACACGTCACGCACGTGGAGCTCGTCGCGCTGGCGCCCAATCGGCTCCTGATCGTCCTCGTCACCGACGCCGGGGGAGTGTCGCAGCGTGTGGCCATGTTGCCGGAGGCGATCGACGAGGCCGAGATGGCCGTGCTGCGGGCGCGCCTATCGGCGCTGATCACGGGACAGGGCATCGGCGAGGCATCCGATCGGCTTCAGGGACTGCTCGCGGCGGATGAGGTGGCCAAGGACCGCGTGCTGCGTTCGATCGCCGGTGTCGTGATGGATGAACTCGGCGGGTTCCGGCAGGAGCGTCTGGTGATGGCGGGTGCCGCCACCCTCGCACGTCGAGAACAGGACTTCCGTGGGAGCATCCACCCGCTTCTCGAGGCGATCGAGGAGCAGGTGACGCTGCTGCGGCTGATGAGCGAGATGGTGACCGACGAGCACGGACTCGCGGCCAGCATCGGCACGGAGAACGCGCCGTTCGGTCTCGGTGAGGCATCGATCGTCGCCAGCAACTACGCCGCCCCCAGCGGTACGGCGCGAGTCGGCGTCATGGGGCCGACGCGCATGGACTACCCGAGCAACCTCGCCGCAGCACGGGCCGTTGCCCGCTACCTGTCGCGGATGCTCGACGAAGACGAGGCCGGCCGCTGACGCGGCCGCCGAGAGAACACACGCAGAAAGGCGATTGTGGCGGACCACTATGAGGTTCTCGGGGTGTCCCGGGACGCTTCCACCGACGAGATCAAGAAGGCGTATCGACGTCTTGCGCGACAGCTGCACCCGGATGTGAATCCCGGTGAGGACGCAGCAGAGCGCTTCAAGCTCGTCACCCACGCGTACGACGTCCTCAGCGATGACGACTCGCGTCGCCGCTACGACATGGGCGGCGGGGACGGCGCTGCCGGCAACTTCGGCGGCTTCGGCGGCTTCGGGGATATCTTCGAGACGTTCTTCGGCGCGTCGCAGGGCGGTGGGCGCGGCGCGCGTCCGCGTTCGCGTCGGGAGCGCGGGCACGACGCACTCGTGCGGGTGTCCCTCGATCTGGGCGACGTGGTGTTCGGTGCGCATCGCGACATCGAGGTCGATACGGCCGTGCTGTGCGAGACCTGTCAGGGGTCCTGCTGCCAGGAGGGCACCTCGCCCGTCACGTGCGACATCTGCGGTGGCTCGGGGCACGTGCAGCGACAGGTGCGGAGCCTCCTCGGCAACGTCGTGACCTCCCAGCCGTGCGGCACCTGCGAGGGGTACGGCACCACCATCCCGCATCCGTGCGGCACCTGCGGCGGGCAGGGACGCGTGCGCTCGCGTCGGACGGTCTCCCTCGACATCCCGGCCGGCGTCGAGACCGGACTCCGCCTCCAGCTCCCCGGTTCCGGGGAGGTCGGCAAGGCGGGCGGTCCGAACGGAGATCTGTACGTCGAGGTGACGGTCAACGCCCACCCGGCGTTCAGCCGTGACGGCGATGACCTGCTCGCGACGCTGGAAGTGTCGATGACCGACGCGATCCTCGGCACCGAGACCACGATCCAGGGACTGGATGGTGAGGTCGATCTCGAGATCCGGGCCGGCGTGCAGTCCGGTGACGTGCTGACCATCAAGGGGCGAGGCATCACCCCGCTCCGTGGCACGCAGCGCGGTGATCTGCGCGTCGGCGTCCAGGTGCTCACCCCGACCAGGCTCGATTCGGCGCAGCGGGCTCTCATCGAGGACTTCGCGAAGAAGACCAAGGCCCCGGACCCCCAGCTCGCGCAGTTCCAGCAGGGCCTCTTCTCGAAGCTCCGCGATCGTTTCCGCAGCCACTGATCATGGCGCTTCACTTCGTGGTCGAGTCGGCATCGGACGCGGTCGCCGGCGATGTCGTCTCCTTGACCGGGGCCGAGGCGAAGCACGCGGCCGTCGTCCGTCGACTTCGGGTCGGTGAAGAGGTGACCGTCGGCGACGGAGCAGGAGTGTGGCTGACGGGTGCAGCGGAGGAGGTGTCCCCGACACGCGTGGAGGTGCGAATCGCCCGGCGCTCGGAGCACCCGGCTCCGTCTCCGCGGATCACCCTCGTCCAGGCGCTGGCGAAGGGCGACCGGGACGAGCTCGCCGTGCAGGCGGCCTGCGAGCTCGGAGTCGACGAAATCGTGCCCTGGCAGGCGGCGCGCAGTGTCTCCCGCTGGGAAGGGCCGAAGGCGGTGAAGGGCCGCGAGCGGTGGGCGACTATCGTCCGCGAAGCCGCCAAGCAGGCCCACCGCCCGTGGCTTCCGGACGTCGTCGCCCCGGTGTCGACGAGACGACTCGCCGAACGTGCGAGCTCACAGCGTGTCCTCGTGCTCGACCCCACCGCGGCGGTGCGCCTGTCGGAGATCGAAGCCGACGGCCGGGATCTGACGCTGGTGGTGGGGCCGGAAGGCGGGATCTCGGACGAGGAACTCGACCGGCTCACCGACGCGGGTGCCGAGCGCGTACGTCTCGGCGACACGGTGCTGCGCACATCGACGGCAGGTCCGGCCGCGATCGCCGTGCTCTCCGTGACCCTCGGACGCTGGTGACCTCCGGCGCCGAGGCGGCAGGGGAGCGGGCATGCCGCGATCAGTAGACTTGAGCACATGACGGAACCCTCGATCTTCACGCGCATTCTGAACGGGGAGATCCCCGCCGAGATCCTCGGGGAGACGGAGCGGGTCTTCGCGCTGCGGGACATCGCTCCGCAGGCTCCCGTGCACCTGCTCGTCGTACCCAAGTCCGCCGACTACCGCGACGTCACCGAGCTCGCTGCCGGAGACCCGTCGCTCCTGGCCGAGATGGTCGCGTTCGCCACGGAGTTGGCTGCGGAGCACAGCGACGACGGCGACTTCCGCCTCGTCTTCAACACCGGCGCCGGTGCCGGACAGACCGTTTTCCACGTCCATGCGCATGTGCTGGCCGGAGGATTGACTGAGAAGAGTGTCGGTGCCTGAGAATCACGAACCGCAGGAGCGCAGCCTGGGCGGCCGGCCTCCCGAGTCCGTCGAGACGATCTATGCCGACGGAGTCGCCATGGTGCAGCTGCTCGGCCCGCAGGACCGTCTGCTGCGGATGCTCGAGAGGGAGCATCCTGACGTCCAGGTGCTCGTCCGCGGGAACGAGATCACCCTCAGCGGTGACACCGACGCGGTCAGGAAGGCGAAGGTGCTCGTGGAGGAGCTGCTCGCGATGACCCGGGCCGGGCACGATCTGGCTCCGAGCGACGTCTCCAGTTCCGCACGCATGCTGCGTCAGGAGGGGGGACCGCGTCCCAGCGAGGTGCTCGGTGAGGCGATCCTGACGACGCGCGGCAAGGTGATCCGTCCGAAGACCCTCGGCCAGAAAGAGTACGTCGACGCGATCGAGGAGAACACGGTCGTCTTCGGCATCGGCCCTGCGGGTACCGGCAAGACCTACCTCGCGATGGCGAAGGCCGTTCAGGCGCTGCAGCGCAAGGAGGTCACCCGGATCATCCTCACGCGGCCCGCGGTGGAGGCGGGGGAGCGGCTCGGGTTCCTTCCCGGCACGCTCACCGACAAGATCGACCCGTACCTGCGGCCGTTGTACGACGCCCTCAACGAGATGATGGACCCGGAGATCGTCCCGCGTCTGATGGCGACGGGGACCATCGAGGTCGCTCCGCTCGCCTACATGCGCGGGCGCACGCTGAACGATTCTTTCGTCGTGCTCGACGAGGCCCAGAACACCACGCCCGAGCAGATGAAGATGTTCCTCACCCGTCTCGGCTTCGGCACGCGGATGGTGGTGACGGGCGACATCACCCAGGTCGACCTCCCGCAGGGCTCGTCCGGTCTCCGACTCGTGACGCGTGTGCTCGACGGTATCGACGACATCCACTTCGCGCGGCTCACCAGCGCCGACGTCGTGCGGCACTCGCTGGTCGGCCGCATCGTCGACGCATACAGCGAGTACGACGAGAAGCGCACCGCCCAGCGCATCGAACGCGAACAGGCCGCCGAGTTCGCCAACAGGGCCGACCGCCGAGGGGCGCAGCGCCCCGGACCGCGGGACCGCATGCCGAAACGAGGACTCTCATGATCGAGATCAACAACGAGTCGGCCATCGACGTCGACGAGACCGTGCTCCAGCGGCTCACGGACTACAACCTCGCGCAGCTCCACGTCAGCCCGGATGCCGAGGTCGCCATCGTCCTCGTGGACGAGGGTGCCATGGAGGCGCTTCACGTGCAGTGGATGGACGAGCCCGGTCCCACCGACGTGCTCAGCTTCCCGATGGACGAGCTCCGTCCCGGCACCGAGGACCGTCCGACCGCTCCGGGACTGCTGGGCGACATCGTGCTGTGCCCCCAGGTGGCCGAGACGCAGGCTCAGGCGGCGAAGCACACGCTGATGGACGAGCTCATCCTGCTCACCACGCACGGGCTGCTCCACCTCCTCGGCTTCGATCATGCTGAACCCGACGAGGAGCGTGAGATGTTCGGACTGCAGAAGGAGCTGATCCAGGGCTTCGCCGCGTCCGAACGCCGCCGATGACGGCCGTCCTCCTGCTCATCGGAGCCGTCCTGCTGGTCGCCTTCGGCGGTCTCATGGCCGCGATCGATGCCGCGTACGGTGTCACCTCCCGCGTCGGTCTCGCCGACATGGCGAATGAGGGGCGCAAAGCGAAGGCTCTGCGACGCATCGCCGCCGATCTGGATGCGCACGTCAACGCCGTCGCCTTCATCCGCGTGCTGGCGGAGGTCACCGCAGCCGTCCTCGTGACGGTCGCGTTCACGATCCTCATCGACAACAACTGGTGGGCGATGCTCGCCGCCGCCGTGCTGATGACGGCGATCACGTTCGTGCTCGTCGGTGCGAGTCCGCGCTCCTTCGGCCGCCAGCACGCCGAAGGCATGATCCGCCGGACCGCGTCGATCGTGCGCGGCCTCCGCATCATCCTCGGCCCGCTCGCCCAGGCGCTCGTGGTGCTGGGCAACAGGGTCACGCCGGGCACCGGTCGCAGCTCCTTCACCAGTGAGGATCAGTTGCTCAGCATGGTCGACGAGGCCGCCTCGAACGACCTCATCGAGGAAGACGATCGCGACCTCATCCACTCGGTGTTCGACTTCACCGATCAGTTCGTCCGCGCCGTGATGGTGCCCCGGACCGAGATGGTGACGGTCGATGCGACCGCCACGACCGACGAGGCGATGTCGCTGTTCCTGAACCGCGGCGTCTCGAGGATGCCGGTCGTGGATGATGACGCGGATGACGTCGTCGGCGTTCTGTATCTCAAGGACCTCGTGCAGTTCGCCTATCGCGATGACAGTGCCTGGCGGGCCGCATCGATCCGGCCGATCGCACGGCCTGCGACCTTCGTGCCGGAGTCCATGCGCGCGGAGACCCTGCTGCAGCAGATGAAGCGCGACGCCGTGCACGTGTGCCTGGTGATCGACGAGCACGGAGGAATCTCGGGGCTCGTGACGCTGGAGGACCTGATCGAGGAACTCGTGGGAGAGATCTCGGATGAGTACGATCAGGTATCCGCAGAATTCGTCGACCTCGGTCACGGACGATACCGCGTGAGTGCGCGTCTCTCCCTCGAAGACGTGGGTGATCTCTTCGGCCTCGAGCTCGAGGATGAGGACGTCGACTCGATCGGCGGCTTGCTCGGCAAGGCGCTGGGACAGGTTCCGCAGCCCGGCGCGACGGCCACCGTGGCAGGGCTGGTTCTGACGGGTGGGGCATCTCGTGGTCGTGGTCGCGGGATCGCGACGGTGTTCGTGGAACGGGCGGCAGGGGAACCTGTCGCGACGCAGGATGAAGGAGAGCGAGACGATGACTGAGGAAACCCGAAGCGGGTTCGTGACGTTCGTCGGTCGACCGAACGTCGGCAAGTCGACGCTGACGAACGCTCTCGTCGGCGAGAAGATCGCGATCACCAGCGAGAAGCCCCAGACGACACGGCGCGCCATCCGCGGCATCGTGAACCGCCCGGAAGGGCAGCTCGTCATCGTCGACACCCCGGGGATCCACAAGCCGCGCACGTTGCTCGGCGAACGCTTGAACGACCTCGTGGAGCAGGTGCTCGGTGACGTCGACGTGATCGGATTCTGCGTCCCTGCCAATGAGAAGGTCGGCCCGGGGGATCGACGGATCGCGGCTTCGCTCGACGGCTACCCGCGGGCGAAGAAGATCGCGATCGTGACGAAGACCGATGCGGCGGCCCGTGACGAGATCACCGCGAGGCTGCTCGAGGTGGATGCTCTGCGCGAGGACTGGGCAGCGGTCATCCCGCTCTCGGCACTCACCCGCGATCAGCTCGATGTGCTCTCCGACGAGATCCTGCTGCTGATGCCGAAGGGCCCCGCCTTGTATCCGGAGGGGATCACGACGGACGAGTCCGAGGAGGACCGTATCGCCGAGATGATCCGCGAAGCAGCGCTCGAAGGAGTGCGTGACGAGCTCCCGCACTCGATAGCGATCGTGATCGACGACATCGCGCCGCGCGAGGGCACCGACCTGACCGACGTGCACGCCTCGATCGTGGTGGAACGCGATAGCCAGAAGGCGATCATCATCGGTCACAAGGGCAAGCGTCTCAGCGAGGTGGGAGCTCGTGCCCGTAGCGGTATCGAGGAACTGCTCGGCACCCGTGTGTTCCTGGGCCTGCACGTCAAGGTCGCGAAGGAGTGGCAGCGCGACCCGAAGCAACTCGGCAGACTCGGCTTCTGACATGCGAGCAGGTCACACGTCGATGGCGGCGGGAAGGCCGCCGACCCCGGCGACATGAACGCGCGCAGCGAAGACCCGAATCCGCTGCGCGACGAGGTCTTCATCCGAGTGTTCGATGAGCACTGGGCAGCTGTGCGGCACCACATCGAAGGTGTCGTCGCGGATGACCAGGAAGTCACCGAGATCGTCTCGGAGGTCTTCCTGAGCGCGTGGACCCGGCTCCGGCCTGCTCGTCCACCCGGCCGGGTCTGGTTGCTCCGCGTCGCCGACCGGCACCTGCGTGCGCGTGTCGGACCGAAGTCGATGCCGCACAGTGCGCTCGAGGCCGTGCATCAGGGGGTCTTCGGGGAGGACGAGGAATCCGGCCGGCAGGGTCGTTTCGAAGTCATCCGTGCTTTGGGTGTCCTCACTCAGGAACAACGGCGTATCATCATGCTGACGTACTGGGATGGACTCGCGGTGGGGGAGATCGCGCAGTTGTTGCGCGCTTCCGAGTTCCGCGTGCGGAAGAGGCTGAGCCGAGCACAGGATCGCCTGCGTGCGGAGCTGGGCCTGGGAGGGGGTGATGACGGGTGATGACGCAGAACGCGGTGCTCGAGCGCATGCTGACCGACGCCGACCCTGCTTCCACGCCTCGTGACGCGTCGCCGGATGTACGGGCACTCGCGACCCGCGACCGCATCCTCCGCACGACGCGTGCTCCGAAACGACGTCGCGCGCGCACGCTCGGGTGGGCCGGCGGTCTCACCGCGGTCGCGGCGTCCGCGGCTCTGGCGTTCGCCGTCTTCGCACCGCAGGGTGCCGCCGTCGCCGGAACGCCGTCGCCGCTCGACTTCAGCGGCTCGTCGACCGTCGCCCAGATCGTCGATGAGGCAGGCGTCGCCCTCGCGAACTCGACGGGACCTTCGATTCCTTCGCGCACGGTCAGGACGGCCTCGTGGGGATTCTCGGTCGAGGTCGACACCAAGACCACGACCGTCGTCCCCCAACTGTCGACGCTCACCTGGGAGCCCGACGGCTCCGGACGGATGATCATCATCGCGGGTGTTCCGTACGATCCGGAAGACGCGGTCGCCAGCAATGGGGCCGAGGTCACCAGCAGCGGCGAGGTCGTCACCGATCTGATCATGGGAGAAGGCGACTTCGAGACCCCGTGGAAGACGGTTCCCGGCGAGACCGGCCAGGACATGGTCGCCATGCTCCGCGCGTTCGGCATGCCGGAGGATCCGACGGCCTTCGACGTGGAGACGGCGATGACCACGGCGCTCGACCAGTGGACGCTGACCGACGCGCAGCACGAGGAACTGCTCGTTCTGCTCGCGGAGACGGGCGGCGGCGAAGCTCTCGGGACGACGACGGATCGACTGGGCCGACCGGTGTCCGGCATCCGCGTCCTGTCACCGGACGGGGCCGTGAGCGACCTGATCCTGGTGTCGCGCGAGACCGGTCGGATCGTCGGCATCGAACGCACGGTGCTGAAGGACGACGGGGTGTTCTCCGCGGGCGCCATCATCTCCTACCGGATGTGGGACCTCGATGCGGACACCGTCCGATGAAGCTCCGCACCGTGCTGGCGGCCGTCCTGTTCGGCGCCGTCCTGGCGTGGGGAGCGGTGCCGACCATGGCTTCGGCGCGCGATGATCATGACGTGGACCCGCTGGTCGCGGCGATACTCGACGAGGTCCCCGGTGGTGTGATCGTCGATGCGACTCACGCCGTGTGGCCGGCGCTGGACATGGCTCTGAGCGTGCCGTCGGTATCGGACCTGACGGCGCGCTCCGTCGGGAGCTGTGCGACCGGCAGGTTCTGCGCATACAACGCGCTCTCCCTGGCCGGAGGGTCACTCTCGTTCGGAGGCTGCGGAGTCAGCACCGTGCCGCCGAGCTTCACTGTGCGGTCCGTGGCGAATGCGCGCAGTGCCGGATACGTCCAGGCGCGTAACGGTGCCACCGCGTTGAAGACGGTGAGTGCCGGAAACTGGGCGAATGTGTCCGGTACCGTGAACAACCTTCGCTGCGCCGCCTGAGCGAGTCCGCCGATGTCGACGTCGAAGAAGCTCCTCGAAGCACGACACTGGGTCGCCACGTCGTGGGGCTCGCCCGAGGCATGGGAGTTCACCGACGTCAGCCTTCCGCCACCGACGGCGGGTGAGGTGACGATCCGTGTGCGCGCCGCGGGGGTGAACCCGGCCGACGCGAAACACGTCGCCGCGGCGAGGTCCGACTCCGCTCTCCCGGTCCCGATCGGCTACGAGGTCTCCGGTGAGATCATCGCGATCGGACCGGACACGCGGATCGGCTCCGGGACCGCGTCGGAGGGCGATGAGGTCGTGGCTTTCCGGGTGCGGGGCGGATACGCGACGGCACTCACCGTTCCCGCAGAGAAGGTGTTCGCGAAACCGTCGACCCTCTCGCATCCGGAGGTGGCGAACCTGCTGCTCGTGGGCACCACGGCCGCCGAGATGCTCGCGGTCACCGGGGCGACGCCAGGGGAGACCATCCTCCTCCACGGTGCCTCAGGCGCGGTCGGGGTGAGCGTCCTGCAACAGGCCCGGCTGCGAGGCATCCGTGTGATCGGTACGGCGAGCGAGAACCGCTTCGATGAGGTGACCCGATTCGGCGGCATACCTGTCCGCTACGGCACGGGGCTCGCCGATCGCGTGAGGGAGGTGGCGGCGGGGCCCATCTCGGCGGCACTCGATGCTGTCGGTACGGACGAGGCCGTGGACGTGTCGCTCGCTCTCGTCTCCGCCCCTCGCCGCATCGTCACGATCGCGGCCCCCGGTCGCGCCGAGGCCGCTGGCTTCCTCGCGATCGCGGGTTCCCAGCCGGCCAGTGCCCGCTTCCGCGACGAGGTGCGGGGGGAGCTGATCGCGCTGGCCCAGAACGGCGACCTCGTGGTGCCGCTCGCGCAGACCTTCCCGCTCGAGGGAGCCCAAGACGCCCACCGCCTCCTGGCGACGGGACACCCCGGAGGCAAGCTGGCTCTGATCCCAGAGGTCAGTCGGTCTCGCGAAGTGCGGAGCTGACGACCACCACTCGTTCGCCGTACTCGGCGTCCATCGCTTCCTGGATCGCGCCGTCATCCCAGACGACCTGTACCCAGACATATCCGTGATCCGTCCCGACCGTGACCGCTTCCGTGCCGAGGCGTGCCGCGATGTCGTCTTGGACCCGTGCGAGCTCATCCTCGGGAGTCGTGCCGTCGACTCCTCCCGTCGGATCCTCCGGAGCGATCGAGTCGTACAGTGCGGCCATGATCGGCGGATCGGTCAGGGTGAGTCGCTCGCCGTCGTAGGTGGCGTACACCGCATAGTCGCCCCAGGTCGTCTCGCCGCTGTCGTCGCTGCCTTCGACGCCGTCCCAGGTCCAGCCGTCCAACGGCACGCCGAGGCACTGCGGCGGGTAGGACTCCATGATCGCCCCCAGGCACAACTGCACGTCCCCGCTCGCGTCCAGCACCATGCCCACCCCGACCACACGCCCCTCCGGCGGCACGGGGCGCGCCTCTTCCAGCCGTTGATCGGACGGAACCGTGGTGCTCGTGGGTGCCGCCGCGGGTCCGGGGACGAACGCGCAACCGCCGAGGAACAGGAGACCGACGGCGGATACCGCGGCGAGGGTCAGAGGACGTAGCGATGTGCTCATGTGCGGGAAGTGTCGCGCGGAGCGCAATCGTCTCAGATTCGTCGAAGTGGAGGCGTGTTCCCTGCTAGCATGACGACATGCCTTTCGGCGGTCTGCTTCTTCTTAGCTGCCGCGACGAGTCCTCAAGCTAGGGCCTCCCTCGTCGCGGCGCTTGTGTTGGCCCGTTCATTTTGACGAAGAGAAGAAGCCCCATCATGCAGAACACTCAGCGCCCGTCCGCGATGCCGATCCACAAGTATCGGCCGTTCCACGAGCAGATCAACGTCCACCTGCCCGACCGCACCTGGCCGGACGCCCGAATCACCGAGGCTCCCCGCTGGTGCGCCGTCGACCTCCGCGACGGCAACCAGGCTCTGATCGACCCGATGTCGCCGGAGCGCAAGCGGGTCATGTTCGAGCTGCTCGTGAGCATGGGCTACAAGGAGATCGAGGTCGGTTTCCCGTCGGCGAGCCAGACCGACTTCGATTTCGTCCGTCAGCTCATCGAAGAGAACCTGATCCCGGACGACGTGACCATCCAGGTGCTGACCCAGGCCCGCGAGCACCTCATCGAGCGCACCTACGAGTCGATCGCCGGTGCGAAGCAGGCCATCGTGCATCTCTACAACTCCACGAGCGTGCTGCAGCGCGAGGTCGTCTTCCGCACCGACAAGCAGGGCATCATCGACATCGCGCTCGAAGGAGCGCGCCTGTGTCGGAAGTTCGAGAAGACGATCCCCGACACGAAGGTCTACTACGAGTACTCGCCCGAGAGCTACACGGGTACTGAGCTCGAGTTCGCGGTCGACATCTGCAACCAGGTCATCGAGGTGTTCGAGCCGACGGCGGACCGCAAGGTGATCATCAACCTGCCGGCCACCGTCGAGATGGCTTCTCCGAACGTCTACGCCGACTCCATCGAGTGGATGAGCCGGCACCTGAACCACCGCGAGAACGTCATCCTCTCCCTGCACCCGCATAATGACCGCGGCACCGCGATCGCGGCCGCGGAGCTCGGCTACATGGCCGGTGCCGACCGCATCGAGGGATGCCTGTTCGGCAACGGCGAGCGCACGGGCAACGTCGACATCGTGGCTCTGGGGATCAACCTCTTCACGCAGGGCATCGACCCGAAGATCGACTTCAGCGACATCGACCAGGTCAAGCGCACGGTCGAATACTGCAACCAGCTCCCCGTGCCGGAGCGCAGCCCGTGGGCCGGCGACCTGGTCTTCACCGCCTTCAGCGGATCGCACCAGGATGCGATCAAGAAGGGCTTCGAGGCGATGGAGGCGCGGGCGACCGCCGAGGGCGTGACGGTCGACGAGATCGAGTGGGCCGTTCCTTATCTGCCGGTCGACCCGAAGGACCTCGGACGTTCGTACGAGGCGGTCATCCGCGTCAATTCGCAGTCCGGCAAGGGCGGAGTCGCCTACCTGCTGAAGTCGGACCACGCGATCGACCTGCCGCGCAAGCTGCAGATCGAGTTCTCGGGGGTCGTGCAGGCCAAGACCGATGCCGAAGGCGGTGAAGTCACGTCCGACCAGATCTGGTCGATCTTCAACGACGAGTATCTGCCTGCCGATGAATCGACGGCCAAGTGGGGGCGCTTCGAGCTGCTCGCCACGCAGACCCGCAGCGACATGTCGGGTGACGTCGTGCTCGATGTCGTCCTGCGTGACGATGACGAACAGGTGGCCGTGTCGGGGAACGGCAACGGACCTGTGGCCGCCTTCGTCGAGGTGTTGCGCGGCCAGGGCTTCGACATCACGGTGTACGACTATGTCGAGCACGCTCTCAGTGCGGGCGGCGACGCGCAGGCTGCGGCCTACGTCGAGTTGCAGGTCGGCGACCAGCGGCTGTGGGGTGTCGGTATCGACGGCGATATCTCGACGGCGTCGCTCAAGGCGATCGTGTCGGGTGTGAACCGTTCGATCCGCACTCGTCAGCACGAGCTCGCAGCGGTCTGATCTCCGACGTGGAACGCCCCCGGCCTTGTACCGGGGGCGTTTCCCGTTTCGCATCCGGATCACTCTGATCGTCTGCTGCCGCGCCGCATCCCGGAAGCCGAGGTGTCAGAGGTCGGCGCTGGGCTTCACGATCGCGATCGCACCCGTCTCCGCGGCGACCTTGCGGCGGTAGATGCGGCGCTGCTCCGGGAGGGAGACGTCGAAGGTGACGGCGAGGACGCGGATGACGGCGGTGACCGCGATCCCGATGATCGCCGCAAGCGTGATCGGCATCCCCAGCGCGACGGCGATCACGATGAACGTGCACCCCGCGCCGGCGGCCACCGCATAGAGGGATCCGACGTGCATGATCGCGGTCGGCAGTCCCATGAGCATGTCGCGCAGGACGCTTCCGCCCACCGCGGCGCAGACCCCGATGAACACGGCCGGGACCTCGGGGATCCCGAACGCGAGAGCCTTGCTCGTCCCGAACGCGCCGAACATCCCGATCACGACGGCGTCGAGGACCACGATCGCGGTGTTCAGCCGGGTGAAGAGGCCGGCGAGCAGCATCCCGAAGAGGGCCGCACCACCGGCCGTGACGAGGTACCACTGGTTCTGCAGGGTCGCGGGCGTCTGCCCGAGCAGGATGTCGCGGATCAGACCGCCGCCCATCCCGATCATGATCCCGATGATGGCGACACCAAGCCAGTCGAGCCGTCGTTGGCCCTGGAACCCCGAGGCGAACATCGCACCCTGGACCCCGCCCAGGCCGACGCCGAGCAGGTCCGCCCACAGCGGAATGATGAAGAGCGGTTCGGTCACGCGTCCATTCTCGCGCACGGAGGATAATCGAAGGGTGCCCACCTATCGAGACGAAGCGGTGATCCTGCGCACCCACAAACTCGGTGAGGCGGATCGCATCGTCACGATGCTCTCCCGGCGTCACGGCAAGGTCCGCGCGGTGGCGAAGGGGGTGCGCCGCACCTCGTCGAAGTTCGGCGCCAAGCTCGAGCCGTTCATGGTGGCCGACGTGCAGCTCTACCAGGGACGCTCCCTCGACATCGTGCAGCAGGCCGAGTCGCTCGGCTCCTACGGTGCGGACATCGCGGCGCACTACGACCGCTTCACCGCGGCGAACGCCATGGTGGAGACGGCCGATCGGCTGAGCGATGCCGAAGCGACCTCCGACCAGTACCTGCTCCTCGTCGGCGGACTGCGTGCTCTGTCGCGCGGCGAACACGGAGCACGGAGCATCCTCGACTCCTACCTGCTGCGGGTGATGTCCCTGTCGGGGTGGGCGCCGTCCCTCGACGAGTGCGCCCGATGCGGCGTCCCCGGCCCGCATGCGCGGTTCGTCGCACAGCTGGGCGGAGTGGTGTGCGAGAACTGCGCTCCGGCGGGAAGCCCGCGCGTCGCCGAGAGGACGCTGGCGCTGCTCCGCTCCCTCCTCGCGGGGGAGTGGGACGTGATCGATGCCGCTTCGCACGCCGACACGGCCGCAGCCTCCGGCCTCGTCTCCGCTTATGCCCAATGGCACCTGGAGCGCGGCATCCGCTCGCTCGCGCATGTGTCCGACATCCCCTCCGAAGGAGCACGGTGACTCCCAAGCCGTACACGCACAAAGACGCCGTTCCGTATCGTCCCTTGGACTGGACCGGTGTGTATCCCCCCGCTTTCGCGGCGGTGCCGGAGCACGTGGCGATCGTGATGGACGGCAACGGTCGGTGGGCGAATCGCCGGGGGCTCAATCGCATCGAAGGCCACAAGGCAGGGGAGGAGGTGCTCCTCGACGTGGTCGCCGGTGCGATCCAGGCCGGCGTGAAGCATCTCTCCGTGTACGCCTTCTCGACGGAGAACTGGGCGCGTTCCCCCGAAGAGGTCCGCTTCCTCATGGGATACAACCGTGACGTGCTGCACCGGCGACGCGATCAGCTGAACGAGTGGGGCGTGCGCATCCGGTGGGCGGGGCGCAAGCCGAGGCTCTGGGGAAGTGTCATCAAGGAGCTGCAGTACGCCGAGCAGCTGACCCGTGGCAACGACGTCCTCACCCTCACGATGTGCGTGAACTACGGCGGAAGGGTGGAGCTGGTCGACGCGATGCGAGCCATCGCCGAGGATGTCGCTGCCGGACGCGTGAAGCCGAGGGCGATCAGCGAGAAAATGGTCCGCCGCCACCTGTATGTGCCCGACATGCCGGACGTCGACCTGTTCCTGCGCAGCTCCGGGGAACAGCGCACCTCGAACTTCCTGCTCTGGGAGTCGGCGTATGCCGAGATGGTGTTCCTCGACACGCTCTGGCCGGACTTCTCCCGGGAGGAGCTGTGGCGGGCGATCGGGATCTACGTGGCGCGCGACCGTCGCTTCGGGGGCGCGATCGACACCCCCGACGCCTCAGCCTGAGAGCGCAGCCACCGCTCCGTCTCCCGCGGATGACGCAGCCGGACGATCGTGAGGTGGGGAAAGTCGTCCTGCAACGCGGGGAAGCGCTCGGCCCACTTGTGGAGCGTGGCCGTCTGCCACGCGAGGATGTTCTTCTCGGGATCGCGGCTGAGCATGTTCCACGGCCCCTTCTCGCGGTTGCCGTTCCAGAGCTCTCGTCGCAGGGCGCCGCGGGCCAGGGTGCGCCTGATCAGACGTCTGCGCACCACGGGATACGGATAGTCGAGCCAGATCGCGAGCTGCGCGCGCGGGGTGAGGACGGCATCCGTGCCCTTGCTCGTGTACTGCCACTCGGTGATCCAGCGGTCGTCTGAAGCGAAGGCGCGTACGTCGTCGAGGAACTCCGGCCTCGGAGTCCAGCCCGGCCCATGGAACAGCCCGTCGATCTCGACGTGACGAAGGTCCCACATCTCCGCGATGCGACCTGCCAGTGTGGTCTTCCCCGACCCGGACACCCCGGCCACCAGCACCCTCTGCGGGCGGAAGGGGAGCGGGTCGTCCACGAAGAGCATCCGAGAATCCTATCCGCCGGTCCCCGCAGCAGCGGAATAGCTCACAGGCGCATGCGGTTGGATGAAAGTGTGACTGAACCCATCTCCATCGACATCTGGTCCGACATCGCCTGCCCCTGGTGCTACATCGGCAAGCGCAACCTCGAGAAGGGTCTCGAAGCCGTAGCTGCCGACGCGGATGCGCCGCAGGTCGACATCACGTTCCACTCGTTCGAGCTCTCACCCGACACCCCCGTCGACTTCGACGGGGACGAGATCGACTTCCTTGCCGGCCACAAGGGCATGCCGCGCGACCAGGTCGAGCAGATGCTGGCGAACGTGACCGGTGTCGCCGCCGACGCGGGGCTCCAGTACCGCTTCGATCTGCTGCAGCACACCAACACGGTGAAGGCGCACGAGCTGCTCCACTTCGCGAAGGCCGAGGGGTTGCAGCACGAGATGGAGGAGCGGCTCATGTCCGCCTACTTCACCGAGGGCAAGCATGTCGGGCGCATCGACGATCTCGTCGCGCTCGCGGTCGAGGTCGGTCTCGACGCCGACCGTGCTCGTGCGGCGCTGGAGAGTGAGCAGTACCTGCCCGCCGTGCGTCAGGACCAGGCTCAGGCGCGCGCCTACGGCATCCAAGGGGTGCCGTTCTTCGTCGTCGACGGCCAGTACGGCATCAGCGGTGCGCAGCCGCCGGCCGCATTCGAGAACGTCCTTCGCGATCTCTGGGCGAAGCGCGGGGAGACCGAGGCGGAGGCCGCCGCGGTCTAGCGGGGCAGCGCCGCTTCGATCGCGCTGACGATCTCGGGGGCGTCCGGCTTCTGCTTCGGACGGAAGCGCAGGACGTCCCCGTCCGGCAGCACGAGGAACTTCTCGAAGTTCCACTCCACCCGTCCGGCCTTCCCGCCGGCATCGGGGGTCTCCTTGAGTGCCTTGTAGAGCTCGGCGGCGTTCTTGCCGTTCACCTTGACCTTGTCGGTGACAGGGAAGCTCACGCCGTAGGTGGTCGAGCAGAACTCGAGGATCTCATCGACCGAACCCGGCTCCTGACCGAAGAACTGGTTGCACGGGAACCCGACCACGGTGAACCCGCGGTCACCGTAGAGACGCTGCAATTCCTCGAGCTGTTCGTACTGGGGTGTGAGGCCGCACTTCGACGCGACGTTCACCACCAGCACCACATCGGCGCCGAGATCGTCGAGCGTCTTCTGCTCGCCCTTCGCGTCGGTGAACGGGATCGTGCGGAGCGAGGATTCGGTCATATCCACAGCTTAGATCGCCGCATCCCTCCCGGCTCCGCGTCTGGGAGAATAGAGACGACATGACTCTCGCCACCACCGCCCGCCCCCTTCGCATCGGTCCGATCGATCTCGACGTGCCGGTCGTCCTCGCACCCATGGCGGGGATCACGAACACCGCATTCCGACGTCTGTGCCGTGAGTACGGAGCCGGACTCTATGTGAGCGAGATGATCACCTCGCGCGCACTCGTCGAACGCAACGAGACGACGATGCGACTCATCAGGCACCACGAGTCCGAGACCCCGCGCTCCATCCAGCTCTACGGCGTCGACCCGAAGACCATCGCGGAAGCGGTGCGCATCATCGTCGCCGAAGACCACGCCGATCACATCGACCTCAACTTCGGGTGTCCGGTGCCGAAGGTCACCCGTCGCGGCGGGGGAGCGGCGTTGCCCTGGAAGTCGAAGCTGTTCGCAGACATCGTCGATCAGGCCGTCAAGGCCGCCGGGGACGTGCCTCTCACCGTCAAGATGCGAAAGGGCATCGACAAGGATCATCTGACGTTCCTCGATGCCGGTCGAGCCGCCGAGGATGCCGGCGCGGCTGCCGTCGCGCTGCACGCGCGCACCGCGGGGGAGTTCTACTCCGGACACGCAGACTGGAACGCCATCGGTGAGCTGAAGCAGGCCGTCACCAGCATCCCGGTGCTCGGCAACGGCGACATCTGGTCGGCCGACGACGCCGTGCGGATGATGGCCCAGACCGACTGCGACGGCGTCGTGGTCGGGCGCGGTTGCCTCGGACGCCCGTGGCTGTTCGGCGAACTCGCGACGGCATTCGGGGGCGAGGGAAAGGTCGTCGACGCGACGCTCGGCTTCGTGGCGCACGCCTTCCGCCGACATGCCGAACTGCTCGTCGAGTTCTTCGAGGACGAGGACCGGGGCTGCCGGGATGTGCGCAAGCACGTGTCGTGGTACTTCAAGGGATATCCGGTCGGTGGCGACATCCGGACGGGACTCGCCACCGCGTCGAGCCTGGCGGAGATCGACGAGCTGCTCGGACGGATCGATCACACGGCGCCGTACCCCGGCGCGGACGCGGAGGGCCAGCGCGGACGGGCAGGACACCCCAAGCGCACGGCGCTGCCGGACAAGTGGTTGGAGTCGCGCGAGCTCGCGTCCTCCGCCTCGGAGATGATGCGTGGAGCGGAGATCGAGAACAGTGGCGGCTGACTCCCCGGTCGGGCTTCGCGCCGACGGCTACGATGCGCGAGACGCCGAGCGCTTCTTCGCCGAGACCCATCGATCCGAGCGCAACGACTTCGCCAGAGACCGCGCTCGCGTGCTGCACTCCGCCGCGCTGCGCCGTCTCGCCGCCAAGACGCAGGTGCTGAGCCCCGCGAGCACGGCGGACTTCGCGCGCAACCGACTGACCCACTCGCTCGAGGTGGCCCAGGTCGGACGGGAACTCGCGGTGGCACTCGGCGTCTCCGCGGATGTCGTCGATACCGCGTGTCTCAGCCACGATCTGGGACACCCGCCGTTCGGTCACAACGGCGAACGGGCACTCAACGAGTGGGCCGAGCACATCGGCGGCTTCGAGGGCAACGCGCAGTCGCTGCGCATCCTCACCCGGCTCGAGGCGAAGGTCCTCGACGATGATGACCGCTCCGTCGGCCTGAACCTGACCCGTGCGAGCCTCGACGCGACGTGCAAGTATCCGTGGACGGTGGACAGCCCCGTGCCGGATCCCGGGGGCCGCCTGAAGTTCGGCGTGTATCCCGAGGACGAGGCCGTCTTCCGCTGGATGCGCGAAGGGGCGCCCGGTCGGCTGCGCTGCATCGAGGCGGAGATCATGGATCTCTCCGACGACATCGCCTACTCGGTGCATGATTTCGAGGACGCGATCGTCAACGGCTACGTCGATGTCGCCCAGCTCGCGGATCCCCTCGCCCACGACGCCCTCGTCGGACGCATCCAGCAGTGGGTCGGATACGACTTCACCAGGGACGAACTCGCCGATGCCCTGTATCGCCTGGCATCCCAGCCGATGTGGCTCGCGTCGTTCGACCGTTCCCGTCAGGCTCTCGCCCGCCTGAAGAACCTGACGAGCGACCTGATCGGCCGATTCGCCCGCGCGTCGGTCTCCGCCACCAAAGACGCCTACGGTTCGACCGCACTCGTGCGCTACAACGCGCACGTGATCGTGCCGCGGGTGGTCGAGGTCGAGATCGCTGTCCTGAAGGGGATCATGGGCCAGGCGATCGTGACGATCGAAGCGCGAAAAGGCGTCTACAAGGAGCAGCGGCGGGTGCTGAAGCGTCTCGCCGACGCGCTCTGGTCGACGGATGCGCTGTGGTCCGCCGGTTCGGACGTTCTCGAGCCCGCATTCGCGGCGGACTTCGTGGCGGCCGAGGGCGATGCCCAGCGCGCGAGGGTCGTGGTCGATCAGATCGCCAGCCTCACCGACCAGAGCGCGATCGACTGGCACAATCGCCTGGTCGGGGAGATCGATCCGGCCGAGGTCGGCATCTGGACCCCGCGTCACGCACGACCCGGTGCGCGCGCGCACGCCGAGCGGCGGCCCGTCGCCGAAGGGGCGCACTGATGCCACGCATCCGGCAGGCCGACGTCGACGAGGTCAAGGCGCGCACGAACATCGCGGACATCGTCGGTGAGCGGGTCGCTCTCAAGTCGGCCGGCGTGGGATCGCTCAAGGGCCTGTGCCCGTTCCACGATGAGAAGAGCCCCAGCTTTCACGTGCGTCAGCAGGTGGGCTACTACCACTGCTTCGGCTGCGGCGAGTCGGGCGATGTCTACTCGTTCCTGCGCGAGATGGATCACATCAGCTTCACTGAGGCCGTCGAGCGCTTGGCCGGACGCATCGGATACACCCTGCACTACGAAGACGGGGGAGCGGCACCGGAGACGAGCGGTCGAAGTCGCCTCTACGCGGCGAACACGGCGGCGGCGGAGTTCTTCCGGGCGCAACTACTGTCGCCGGACGCCGAGGCCGGCCGTCGCTTCCTCGGAGAACGCGGATTCGACGCCGGTGCCGCCGCGCACTTCGGAGTGGGGTTCGCCCCGCGCGGGTGGGACGGGATGCTCAAGGCCCTCACGGCGCAGGGGTTCACCCGCGAGGAACTCAGCACGGCCGGACTCGTCTCGACCGGACAGCGGGGGGTATACGACCGGTTCCGCGGGCGTCTGGTGTGGCCCATCCGCGACGTCTCCGGTCAGACGATCGGATTCGGCGCGCGCAAGCTCTTCGATGACGACAACGGGCCGAAGTACCTGAACACCCCGGAGACCCCGATCTACAAGAAGGCGCAGGTCCTCTACGGACTCGACCTCGCGAAGCGGGACATCGCGCGGGGTGATCCTCGACGTGTCGTGGTGGTCGAAGGGTACACCGACGTGATGGCGTGCCACCTGGCCGGTCTCACGACGGCCATCGCGACCTGTGGCACGGCGTTCGGCACCGAGCACATCAAAGTGCTGCGTCGTGTGATGGGCGACGACAACGCCTCGGGCGAGGTCGTGTTCACGTTCGACGGCGACGAGGCCGGTCAGAAGGCGGCGCTGCGTGCGTTCACCGAGGACGATCGATTCAACGCACAGACCTTCGTCGCGGTCGCACCGGATGGGCTCGACCCTTGTGATCTGCGACTCCAGCGGGGCGATGCCGCCGTGCGCGGACTGATGGACAAGAAGCAGCCGATGTTCGAGTTCGCGATCGACCGCAAGCTGGCCGGCTTCGACCTCGGCACGGTGGAAGGACGCGTCGGTGCTCTTCGCGCTGCAGCACCGATCGTGGCGGAGATCCGCGACCGGCTTCTGCGCCCGGGCTACGAACGGGTCCTGGCACGCCGGCTCGGGATGGATCCGACCGAGGTCCGCAGCGAGGTCGAGCGCGCGGCCCGCGGTGCCTCGATGGCTCCGCCGGTGCGTCGGGAGGCTCCGCAGCAGGTCGATGGGGCGACGGGCGCGCCCGCGATGGCGCCGGTCACTCTGGCGACTCTGCCGCGCAGCCCCGATGTGGCTGTCGAGCGCGACGCCCTCATGGGCGCCCTGCAGTACGGGCATCAGGTCGACCAGGCACTGCTGAGCAGGGCACTGGCCGTGCCGTTCCGCACTCCGGGGCTGGACGCGGTGCGCGAAGCCGTGGTGGGGGCGCCGGATCGGACGAGGGCGGGCTGGGTGACGGAGGCGGTGAACGCGGTGCGTGAGCCGTATCGTTCGCTCGCCGGTGAGCTGCTGATGACTCCGTTCCCTGCACGCGACGAGGAGCGGGCCGTCGCGACCGTTTCAGACCTGGCGCGCAGACTCGTGCTGCGCCAGCTCGAGTCCGAGAAGCAGGAGCTCCTCGGGGCGGTGCAGCGTGTGCCCGCAGACTCCGACGGCGGACGCGCGCTGCGCATGCGCCTGCGCGACATCGATGCCGAGCGTCAACGCTTCGCCGAGTCGTAACCCCGCGCGGCATTGCGCAGCGGGCAGGATGGAGACATGTCCCGCAAGCCCGAACCCACGAACGCCATCGATTGCTCCGATCTGGTGATCGACCGGATCGGTCATGGCATGCCGACGCGGGCCGTCGACGGTGTCACGTTCTCGCTCGCGCCCGGTGAGCTCATCTGCGTCGCGGGGCCGACCGGATCCGGGAAGTCGACGCTGGTGGCGGCCCTCGCCGGCTCCACCGATCCCTCGGTGAAGGTCGTCGGGGGCAGCGCGCAGGTGTGTGGGGTGGACGTCCGCCGCCCCGGACGCAAGCACCGGATCCTCACCTATCGCGCCGGTTTCGTCCCCCAAGGGGCGGGCGCCGATCTTCCGCCGCGCCTGACGGTCAACGAGGTGATCGCCGAACCGATCCTGATCCGCGAACGGCGGGTCAACACCAAGGCTCTGTCGATCCGCGTGGCCACGCTGCTGGACGAACTCCACCTTCCGCTCGGGACGGCGGCGAAGTTCCCCTATGAGCTCAGCGCCGGTATGCGCCAGCGCGTGGCGATCGCCCGATCCTTCGTCCTCGAGCCGCGGGTGCTCATCGCGGACGAGGTGCTCGCCAACCTCGACCTCGAGGTCCGCCCCGTGGTCTTCGATGCGATCACCCGTCGCCGCAAGGAACAGTCAATGGCGGCGCTGCTCGTCACGAACGACGCGGACTTCATCCGCGAACTGAACGCCGAGACTCTCATGCTCCGTGGCGGTCATGTGGTCGCCCGCGGTGTCGGCCGGGATCTGCTCTGGGTGCCGAACGCGGAGTCGGATTCGCGGCGCTGACGCCGACACGCCCGGCATACGCGAACGGCGCCCCGGTGTCATGAACTACGTCGGGAGTTTGCTAAGCTTGTCGAGTTGCCCGCGCAGCGGGCGCATTCCTCGGTAGCTCAATTGGCAGAGCAGCCGGCTGTTAACCGGCAGGTTCTTGGTTCGAGTCCAAGCCGGGGAGCCAATGACGAAAGCCCCCTCTTCGGAGGGGGCTTTCGTCATTCCCACGGGCGGTCTGCGCACCCGGTGCGGATGGTCAGCGGGCCGCGCCCTCGAGCGTTCCTTCGACGGGGCCGGCCGGATCGGCGAGCAGGCAGGAGAGCACGCGTCCGTCGGGCTGGTCCCAGGTCTCGGCCGTGGGGGGGATCAGATAGACGATGAGTGCCGACTCTTCTCGCGCGACTCCGACGAACTCGGTGAACGCCTCACCCACGCACTCCGTCGTGTATGCGTCGACCGTTTCGACGCTGAAGTCCTCCTCCAGCACGGTGACCTGGTGGAAGACCTCTTCGTCGTGCGGTTCGTCGCACGGCACGACCTCGGCGTCCTCGGGCATCCCGGAGGCGGCTTCGAGGCGGCAATCGCCGACCTGCACGGCAGGAGTCGTGACGTTTCCGGTCTCCGCGCCGTCCGCCGTCGAGCTCGGCTCCGGTGCGGAGGCGGATCCACCACAACCGGTCAGAACGACCGAGAGGGTCAGGGCGCCGGTGGCGAGGAACAGGGAGAGTCCGGGATGGAGCTTCATTCGGGTCATCCTTCGAGGTCGTCGACGCCGGGCATCCAACTCGCGCCCGGGCGTCCCCATCCACGCTTGCGCGCGATCTTCTGCACGGTCTTCCAGTCCCCGTCGGAGAGGCGATCCACGTAGAGGATGCCGTCGAGGTGGTCGAACTCGTGTTGCATGATGCGGGCACGCCATCCGTCCACGTCGATCGAGACAGGCTGCCCGTCGAGGTCGGTCGCTGTGACGCGGACGTGCTCGGAGCGTCGAAGCGGGAACCGCTCGCCGGGGAAGGACAGGCAGCCCTCCGACTCCAGCTCCGGGTCGGGGTCGCCCGGCTCCAGGGGAACCATCCAGAGCTCCGGATTGATGAGCACGCCGCGCCAGGGCTCGTCGTCGTCGTCGACGTAGGCATAGGTGTAGATGCGCAGGGGGACACCGACCTGAGGCGCGGCGAGCCCGACGCCCGGGGCGGTGTCCATCGTCTCGAACATGTCCTCGACGAGGGTGCGGATCTCGTCCGTGATCTCGTCGACGGGTGAAGCGGGGGAGTGCAGGACGGGGTCGCCCATGATGCGAATCGATAGTACAGCCACGTCACAACCCTAGTCCGCACGATGCGGCAGGTAGGCTCATATCGTGACTGCTGGGGTGTGGATGAACGCGGTGGACGACGTCGGCGACCAGCTCGTCGGCGCCTTTCAGAACCCCGGTCTGCTTCTGGGGATCCCTCTCGCCCTCGCCGGCGCCGTCTTCATGTCGCTGGGAGCGCAGTATCAGCACCGCGGCGTGGAGAAGGTCGAGCGTCTCAGCGGCTCCGACGGCGCGTCAGGACTCAGCTTCGACCAGATCCGGCGCCTGCTGACGCGGCCGTCGTGGCTCATCGGCACGTTGATGCTCGGGCTCGCCGTCGTCTGCCAGCTCGCGGCTCTGGTGAAGGCCCCGCTGATCGTCGTCCAGCCCCTCGGGGCGATCGCTCTCGTGATCACGACCCTCCTGAATGCGCGGGTCTCCGGTCACGCTCCGACGAAACAGTCGCTCACCGCCATCGTGTGCTGCGTCGGCGGCATCTTCCTCTTCGTGTTCTTCGCGGCGATCTATGCGACCGAGCAGGAGGTGACCGATCGTGAGCTCTTCGTGATCCTCGCTCTGCTCCTGGTGGTCATCATCATCCTCGGCGGCGGCTGGCTCATCCTCCGGCACCGCATGCGTGCGCTGTTCTACGTGATCGGCGCCGGCGTGCTCTACGGTTTCGTCGCCACGCTCGCGAAGGTCGTCATCAAGCGCATCGAGGCCGGGCAGTTCGAGTGGATCACGGCGATCTGCGTGCTCGCGCTCGTCGCCGCAGCAGCCGTCGGTGGCTACTTCGTGCAGACCGCGTACAGCTCGGGTCCGCCCGACCTCGTCATCGCCGGGCTCACGGTCGTCGATCCGCTCGTCGCCGTCGTCATCGGCATGGTCGTCCTCGGCGAAGCCGCGGCAGCTCCCCCCTGGGTGATGGTGATTTTCGTGATCGCGGGCGCCATCGCGGTGTGGGGAGTCGTCGGGCTCGCCCGTTACCACCCGCAGGTGCTCAGCGAGAGCCAGGAGCTGGGGATCGCGCGCGGCAGCACCTCGCCGGACACGGCCCAGACCACACCGGCTGCTGCCGGCACGTCCGTGCCCCCTCCGGCCTCTCCCGGTACCCCCGGGGCCACGGATCGTCCGGACAACCCGGAGGATCCGCGCGAGCAGCCGTGGCGTTCCGGTTCGCCGGAACAGCCCTAGAGCGGCACCCTAGCCGCGATGTCCGTTCAGTAGGCCTGATCGATGAGGTCGGGGGAGACCTCGGCGGCGGCGGCCTCGTCCACGAAGAACACCGTGCGCTTGCGTCCCTTGGCGCCCGCGGCGGGCACGCTCGTGTAGCTGGCACCTGCGAGGGCCAGACCCAGGGCAGAGGCCTTGTCTGCGCCGGTCAGCACCAGCCAGACGCGCTTCGACGAGTTCAGCACCGGTCGGGTGAGCGTCACACGCTCCGGCGGCGGCTTGGGCGAGTCGCGGACGGCGAGCACTGCGGCATCCGTGACCGTGACCTCGTCGCGGTCGGGGAAGAGCGAGGCGACGTGGCCGTCCGGCCCCACTCCGAGGAAGCACACGGCGAAGGACGGCCATGCGTGGTCTTCGGTGCCGAAGCGGGCGAGTTCCGCCGCATAGGCTGCGGCAGACTCGTCCAGAGTGAGCCCGGTGTCGGGGCCGGCCACCTCATGCACGTTCTCGGCGGGTACCGGGATGTGGTCGAGCAGAGCCTGCCGCGACTGCAGGGAATTGCGGTCGGCGTCATCGCGCGGAACGAATCGCTCGTCACCCCACCAGAAGTGCACCAGCGACCAGTCGATCTCGGCCGACCGAGGGTCTTCCAGGGTCGCGCGCAACACCGCTCCACCCATCGAGCCGCCGGTCAGGGCGATGTGGGCCAGACGACCGTTCCTCGTGCGCGCGCGGACACGCGTCAGGAATCGATCGGCGACACGGTGGGCGAGGGCAGCAGGTGTGGATTCCACCACGACCCGCTTCTCTGCGGATGATCCCTGCATCGACGTCACTCTCCAGTCTCGGGCGGACCCAGCTTCTCCCAGCCCTCGGTGATGACTCGACCGTACAGGACATCGGGGTCCAACCGACGCAGCTCCTCCGCGAGGCACTCACGAAGGGTCCGGCGCGGCAGGTGGAGGTCGTGGTTCGGCTGTCCGGGCTGCGTGAGCACCGCGACGCCCGGCGTCGGGCGCTCCAGCAGGATGTCGCCGGACTCACGGGTCAGGCGCACGGACTTGATGCCCTCTTCCCAGTGCTCAGGATCCTCGTACGACCAGCGCACCCGAACCTCGAGCGCCATCTGCAGCCAGGCGGCCAGCAGAGCGGTGGACGGGGAAGCCGCGGCTCCACGGACCTCGACGCCGGTGATCGGCTCGTAGGGCGGCTGATCCAGCACGGCCGCCAGTTGTTCACGCCAGTGCGTCAGCCGGGTCCAGGCGAGGTCGGTGTCACCGGGGGCGTGGGTCTCGCCGAGGAGGGCGAGCCGGTCGCGGACGTCGCTCGCCGTCGCCGCATCCGTGATGCGTCGCTGGGCGATCTTGCCGAGTGGTGACTGCGCCGGTGCGACCGGAGCTGCTTCGGGCCACCACGCGACGACGGGAGCATCCGGCAGGAGGAGGCCGGTGATCAGGCTCTCCTCGTTGCTGGCGGCGTCACCGAAGGCACGGAGGACGACGACCTCGCTGGCGCCGGCGTCTCCGCCGACGCGGATCTGCGCATCGAGACGGGAATCCCCTTCGCCGGTCGTGAGCACGATGACGCGCATGGGGTGCTCGCGGGACGCATCGTTGGCGGCATCGATGGCGGCCTCGGCCACCCCGTTGCGTGCGGAGATGACCAGGGTGAGGACACGACCGAGTGCGACGGCGCCGCCCTCCTCGCGTACCTTGACCAGCTGCTTCGCGACCTGGCTGACGGTGGTGTCGGGAAGATCGATGATCACGGGCGTCTCCAGACTCGTCCATCGCGGGCCAGCAGGTCGTCGGCTGATGCCGGTCCCCACGAGCCTGGCGCGTACTGCTCGACCGGGCCGCCCTCGGCGGCCCAGTACTTCTCGACGGGATCGAGGATCTTCCAGGAGAGCTCGACCTCCTCGTGCCGCGGGAACAGCGGCGGGTCGCCCAGGAGGACGTCGAGGATCAGACGCTCGTACGCCTCGGGGCTCGCCTCGGTGAACGCGTGGCCGTAGCCGAAGTCCATCGTGACGTCGCGGACGTTGGATCCGCTGCCCGGAACCTTCGAGCCGAACCGGATGGTGACGCCCTCGTCGGGCTGCACCCGGATGACGAGCGCATTCTGTCCGAGTTCCGAGGCGTTGCCACGCCCGAACAGGTGCTGGGGTGCGCGCTTGAAGACCACGGCGATCTCGGTCACACGACGCCCGAGGCGCTTGCCGGTGCGCAGGTAGAACGGCACGCCGGCCCACCGACGCGTGTCGATCTCGAGCTTGATGGCCGCGTAGGTCTCCGTGGTCGACTCGGGGTTCATCCCCTCCTCCGCCAGGAAGCCGGTCACCTGCTCGCCACCCTGCCAGCCGCCGTCGTACTGCCCACGCGCGGTGGCGAGGGAGAGGTCCTCCGGGACGTGGACGGCAGCGAGCACCTTCTCCTTCTCGGCACGCAGGTCCGCAGCCGACAGGCTGATCGGCTCTTCCATGGCGGTCAGGGCGAGGAGCTGGAGGAGGTGGTTCTGAATCACGTCGCGCGCGGCGCCGATGCCGTCGTAGTAACCGGCCCGGCCGCCCACGCCGATGTCCTCGGCCATGGTGATCTGCACATGATCGACGTAGTTGCGGTTCCAGATCGGCTCGTACAACTCGTTCGCGAAGCGCAGCGCCAGGATGTTCTGGACCGTCTCCTTGCCCAGGTAGTGGTCGATGCGGAAGATCGAGTCGGCCGGGAAGGCCACTTCGAGCGCAGCGTTGAGGGCACGCGCGGACTCGAGGTCGTGTCCGAAGGGCTTCTCGATCACCACCCGCCGCCAGCGCTCGTCATCGTCGCTGTTCTCACCGACGAGCCCGGAATCCTTCAGCTGCTTGGCGACGAGCGGGAAGTCCTTCGGCGGGATCGACAGGTAGAACGCGTGGTTCCCCATGGTGCCGCGTTCGAGGTCGAGCTTCTCGACGGTCTCACGGAGCTTGTGGAACGAGTCCGGGTTGTCGAACTCACCCGAGACGAAGCGGATGCCCTGCAGCAGCTGAGTCCACGTCTCTTCGCGGAACGGCGTCCGGGCGTGCTCCTTCACCGCGTCGTAGACGACCTGCGCGAAGTCCTGGTCCTCCCAGTCCCGGCGAGCGAACCCGACCAGGGCGAAACCCGGAGGGAGCAGCCCGCGGTTGGCGAGGTCGTAGACCGCGGGCATCAGCTTCTTGCGTGAGAGGTCACCGGTGACTCCGAAGATCACGAGGGCGCTGGGCCCCGCGATCCGATTGAGGCGGCGGTCATCGGGGTCACGCAGCGGGTTGTGCCCGCGCGAGAGGGGAACAGACATCAGTGGGGGATTCTCCTGCTGTTACTTCTGTGCGGCTTCGAAGAGGGCGAGCACGTCGTCCGAGGACTCGGTGATCGTCAGCGTGACGACGGGACGTCCGTGCTCGGCGAGCACGGCGGCGTCACCGGCGGCCTGGGCCTGGATGAGCTGCCCGAAGGTGAAGGGACGATCCGGGATCTCGAGATCGACGTCCGTGCGCTCGAGGATCTGCAGGAACACCCCCTGCGCGGGACCGCCCTTGTGATACTGGCCGGTCGAGTGCAGGAACCGCGGACCCCATCCGAAGGTGGTCGGTCGTCCGGAGTCGGCGGCCACCAGTTCGCGCAGCCCCTGGAGCTGAGGCACCTCGAGCCGGTTGACGTAGGCCTGGATCGACACGTAGCCGTCGGCGGGGAGCTGCGCCCAGAGTGCGTCCAGGACGCCCTCGACGGTGCCGGAGGCCGCGAGTGCCGGGTCGGACACGCGCACCTCGACGCCGTTCTCGGCGAAGGCCGGGGCGGTCGGCTCGGGGCGTGCGTCGAGAAGGCCACGGGCAGCGACCTTGGCCGATTCGACATCGGGCTGATCGAAGGGGTTGATGTGTAGCAGGTGGCCTGCGATCGCGGTCGCGTACTCCCAGACGATGAGCTGCGCGCCGAGCGTCCCGCTGACGAGGATCTCGCCCTCGTAGCGTTCGTGCAGGTGGAACTCGTTCGCGTCGTCGACGAGCCGCACGATCTGCAGGTCGGCGGGCACCGGGTCGAGCTCCGGCGAGACCGGAAGGAGGACGACCGGGAGGATACCGGTACCTTCCTTGCCGGTGGACTCGGCGATGAGCTGCTCGATCCAGTCCGGCAGACCCTTGATGTGCGTGCCGTCCGTGATCAGGCCGAGCTTGTCGCGACGGGGGTTCGTCGCGGCGATGGCCGCACCGAGGCGGAGCGCCGGGTTCTCGGCGGAGTCGACGGCCACCTCGAGGGACGAGGCCTCGGCTTCGTTCAGCAGCTCGTCGATGTCGACGCCCGCGAGACCCGTCGGCACCAGTCCGAACGCTGTGAGCGCCGAGTAGCGCCCTCCGACGTTCGGGTCGGCGTTGAAGACGCGGTACCCTGCTTCGCGCGCCGACGCATCGAGCGGGGAACCGGGGTCGGTCACGACGACGATGCGTTCCACGGGATCGATTCCGAGGTCGCGGAAAGCGGCCTCGAAGGTACGACGCTGCGAGTCGGTCTCGACCGTCGACCCGGACTTCGACGACACGACCAGAACGGTGCCCTCGAGCCCTTCATCGAGTGCGGCGAGCACCTGGCCGGGAGCGGTCGAGTCGAGGATGGTCAGCGGCACCCCTGCGGTCTGTGCGATGACCTCGGGAGCGAGCGAGGAGCCTCCCATGCCCGCCAGGACCACCCGCGTGACCCCTTTGGCGTGGAGGTCGTCGCGCAGGGCGACGATCTCGGCGACGAGGGGGCGCGAGACCGAGACGGCCTCGACCCATCCGAGCCGGATCGACGCCTCCGCCTCTGCCGCGGTACCCCAGAGCGTGGGATCTCCGCCGGTGATGCGGGAAGCGACGAGATCGTGGACGAGGCTCGGCACCGTCTCATCGATCGCGGCGCGCGCGGCTCCGGATGCGTGGATGGAGAACGTCATCGCTGGGACTCCAGACCTTCGGCGACCTGCGTCAGCAGATCGTGCCACGAGTCGATGAACTTCGCGACGCCTTCGTCCTCGAGCACCTGGGTGACATCGGTGAAGTCGATGCCGACCTCGGCGAGTCCGGCGAAGACGGCGCGGGCCTCTTCGTAGCCGCCCGTGATCGTGTCGCCGGTGACGACGCCGTGGTCGAACGTCGCCTCGAGGGTCTTCTCCGGCATCGTGTTGACGACGCCCTGAGCGACGAGCTCGGTCACGTAGAGGGTGTCGGGGAGTGCGGGATCCTTGACGCCCGTCGAAGCCCACAGTGGACGCTGCGGGTTGGCTCCGGCATCGAGCAGGGCCTTGGCGCGGTCACCGGCGAAGCTCTGCTCGAAGAGCTCGTAGGCGAGGCGGGCGTTCGCCAGGCCCGCCTTGCTCTTGAGCGCCTCCGCGGCGTCGGTCCCGATGGCACTGAGACGCTTGTCCGTCTCGGTGTCGACCCGGGAGACGAAGAACGAGGCGACCGAGTGGATGGTCGACAGGTCGATGCCGGCTGCCTTCGCGGTCTCGAGTCCGGTGAGGTAGGCGTCGATGACCTCGGCGTAGCGCTCGAGGCTGAAGATCAGCGTGACGTTGACGCTGATCCCGGCGCCGATCGCCTCGGAGATCGCCGGGAGACCCGCCTTGGTCGCCGGGATCTTGACGAGCAGGTTGGGGCGGTCGATCTTCGCCCACAGCTCCTTGGCCTGTGCCACGGTGCCCGCGGTGTCGTGGGCGAGGTCGGGGGAGACCTCGATCGAGACACGACCGTCGACGTGGTCGGACGCTTCCCAGACCGGACGGAAGACGTCGAGTGCCGCGGCCACGTCCTGCGTGGTGGCGGCGAAGACCGCCTCCTCGGCGCTCGCCCCGGATGCCGCGAGCTCGGTCACCTGCGCGTCGTACGAGGTGTCGTTCTTGTCCGTGATCGCGTTCGCGAAGATCGTCGGGTTCGTGGTGACTCCGACGATGTTGCGCGACGAGATCAGCTCGGCGAGGTTGCCGGAGGAGATGCGGGTGCGGGAGAGGTCGTCGAGCCAGATGCTGACACCTGCGGCGGCGAGCTGTGCGGTGGGGGTGCTCATGCGTTCTCCTTGGTGCTGTGTGCGGCGATGGTCTCGCGTGCGGCCGCGATGACGGCCTCGGTCGTGATCCCGAATTTCTCGAACAGGGTCTTGTAATCGGCGGAGGCGCCGAAGTGGTCGATGCCGATCGAGCGACCGCGGTCGCCGACGATCTCGCGCCAGCCGAGCACCGATCCCGCCTCCACGGAGACGCGGGCCGTGACGGAAGCCGGGAGCACGCTCTCACGGTACGCCTCGTCCTGCTCGTGGAACCACTCCAGCGAAGGAGCGGAGACGACGCGGACGCTCACACCTTCCGCGGCCAGTGCCTCGCGGGCGCCCACGGCGAGCTGCACCTCCGAGCCGGTCGCGATGATGATGACGTCTGGCGTTCCGTTCGGTGCTTCCGCCAGCACGTAGGCGCCCTTGGACGCATTGTCCGCGGAGGCGAACACATCACCCGAGGCCGCACCGTCGCCGCGCTCGAACACCGGGATGTTCTGCCGCGTCAGGGCGATGCCGGCGGGGCCCCCGTGGCGACGCAGGACCTCCAGCCACGCGGCCGAGGTCTCGTTCGCGTCCGCGGGGCGCACGACCGTGAAGTTCGGGATCGCGCGGAGGGTGGCGAGCTGCTCGATCGGCTGGTGGGTGGGCCCGTCCTCGCCGAGGGCGACCGAGTCGTGCGTCCAGACGAAGACGGACGGGATGTCCATGAGCGCCGCGAGGCGAACCGCGGGCCGCATGTAGTCGCTGAAGATCAGGAACGTGCCGCCGAACGCGCGGGTCGGGCCGTGCAGCACGATGCCGTTCACGATCGCACCCATGGCGTGCTCGCGGATGCCGAAGTGCAGCACGCGTCCGTACGGGTTGCCCGACCACTCGTGGGTCGACCACTCGGTGGGGATGAACGACGGCGCATCCTTGATGGTCGTGAGGTTCGATTCGGCGAGGTCAGCCGATCCGCCCCACAGCTCGGGGAGCTCGGCGGCGAGGGCGTTGATGACCTGGCCGGACGCGGCGCGGGTCGAGACCTCCTTGCCGGACTCGAACACGGGCAGCGCGCCGGTGATGTCGGCCGGGAGCTCCTGGGCCTCGAGCCGGTCGAGCAGGGCCTTCTTCTCCGGGTTCGCCGACGCCCAGGCGTCGAACGACTCCTGCCACGCGGCACGTGCCTCGGCGGCGCGAGCGGCGAGACCGCGCGTGTGGGCGATGACCTCGTCGGCGACCACGAAGTTCTGGTCGGGGTCGAAGCCGAGGACCTTCTTGGTCGCGGCCAGCTCGTCGGCACCCAGGGCGGAGCCGTGGATCTTGCCGGAGTTCTGCTTGCCGGGCGAGGGCCAGCCGATGATCGTCTTGAGGATGATGAGCGACGGCTTCGAGGTCTCGCCCTGAGCCGCCTCGATGGCCGCGTTGAGCTCGGCGACGTCTTCGACGTACTCGCCGGTCTTCTTCCAGTCGACGACCTGGACCTGCCAGCCGTAGGACTCGTAACGCTTCGCGACGTCTTCGGTGAAGGCGACGTTGGTGTCGTCCTCGATCGAGATCTGGTTGGAGTCGTAGATCGCGATCAGATTGCCGAGCTGCTGGTGGCCGGCCAGAGAGGAGGCTTCGCTCGTGACGCCCTCCTGCAGGTCGCCGTCACCGGCGATCACGTACACGAAGTGGTCGAACGGACTCGTGCCCGCAGCGGCTTCGGGGTCGAACAGGCCGCGTTCGTAGCGGGCGGCGTAGGCGAAGCCCACGGCCGAGGCGAGTCCTTGGCCGAGAGGTCCGGTCGTGATCTCGACGCCCTTGGTGTGCCCGTACTCCGGGTGTCCGGGGGTCAGCGAGCCCCACGTGCGAAGCGCCTTCAGGTCGTCGAGCTCGAGCCCGAAACCGCCGAGGTAGAGCTGCACGTACTGGGTGAGGGAGGAGTGCCCCACGGACAGGATGAAGCGGTCGCGGCCCAGCCAGTCGGTGTCGGTCGGATCGTGGCGGAGCACCCGCTGGTAGAGGAGATACGCGGCCGGAGCGAGGCTCATCGCCGTGCCGGGGTGCCCGTTGCCGACCTTCTCGACGGCATCGGCCGCCAGGATCCGGGCGGTGTCCACCCCACGTCGATCGATCTCATCCCACTGCAATTCCGACACGTTCATGCCCTTTCCGACAGTTTCGAGGGCGCCCGTATTCCCTGGCGCATCCGCAACTTCCCTGGCGCATCCTGCACCGTCGCGGGGACGGGTGGAGGGGAGTGCGCAGCGCCGGGCGCGCGAGTGCTTTCAGCATAGCGAAGACGACTGTCGTGCTACGCGGATCGACGGCGCAGAGGACGTCACGCCGTGTCATACACTGGAGAGGTTGTCCGGTTACGTGCGCGGAGGAGGCGATCGAGATCTCGACGATGTCTGATCAGACCGTGAGGAAGTCGTCCATCGGTCGCACGGTGAAAGCGTACGTGACGCTCACCAAGCCGCGTGTCCTCGAGCTGCTGCTCGTGTCGACCGTGCCGGTGATGTTCCTCGCGCAGGGCGGACTGCCGGACCTCTGGCTCGTGCTGGCCACCGTCATCGGCGGATCCCTCAGCGCCGGTTCCGCGGCGGCGTTCAACATGTACCTCGACCGCGACATCGATGCGCACATGCATCGCACCGAGAATCGGCCGCTGGTGACCGGCGAGGTCAGTGCGCGCGGCGCACTCGTCTTCTCGTGGACGCTCGCGATCACCTCGACCGTCTGGCTGCTGGTCACGACCAACTGGCTCACGGCGACGCTCTCCGCCACGGCGATCTTCTTCTACGTCGTGATCTACACGATGATCCTCAAGCGCCGCACCGAGCAGAACATCGTCTGGGGTGGCATCGCCGGGTGCTTCCCGGTGCTCATCGGCTGGTCCGCCGTGACCGGCTCGCTCGACTGGCCGGCGTTCATCCTCTTCCTTCTCGTGTTCCTGTGGACCCCGCCGCACTACTGGCCGCTGTCGATGAAGTACAAGGACGACTACGAGGACGTCGACGTCCCGATGCTCGGGGTCACGCGCAACGCCTCGCAGGTCGGCCTCCAGGTGATCCTGTACGCCTGGGCCACGGTCGCCTGCTCGCTCCTGCTCGTGCCGATCGCGGACATGGGGCTGGTGTACACGGTCTCCGCCGCGGTGTTCGGCGGATGGTTCATCTACGAGTCGCATCGCCTGTACAACCGTGCGGTGCGCGGTACCGAGCCTCGCCCGATGCGCGTGTTCCACGCTTCGATCACCTATCTGACGTTGATCTTCGTCGCGGTCGCGGTCGATCCGCTGCTGCCTTTCTGACCACTCCTCGAACACGACGGGGCGGCACCGATCTCTCGGTGCCGCCCCGTCGTGTTCCAGCTCGGGTGATCAGCGGGTGACGGAGGGGTCGTCCTCGGTCTTCTCGTCGGCCGCCGGCTCGACGGTGCCGGGGGCACCGTCCGCGGGAACCTCGGTGGTCGGGACCGCGGTGGACTCGGGTGCGACCGGAGTCGACGGCTCCTCCGCTTCCACCGTCCAGTCGATCGCCTCGACGACGGCCGGAGCAGGGACGGGGACGAGCGAACGCGCGGCGACAAGTCCGAGCGTCAGCAGGATGCCGACGATACCGGCGGCGAGCACGCCGGCGCCCACGACGACGAGCGACTGTCCGACGTACACCTCGATGCCGGTGGCGGTGCCATCGAGCAGCGTGCTGGTCATCGTGGCGATCTGACCGGAGATCAGCCATCCACCCACCGCGGTCGCGGCGAGGGAGACGACGAGCAGGAGCCAGAAGCCGATGCTTCGTGAGAGTGACTTGTTCATGCGGCCATCATCGCCGACCTGCTGATGAGTCGGCGATGCGCCGCCTGTGCATCGCCTGTGCGACGTCAGTCTTCCGCAGGGACCGGACGCCGCAAGCGCAGCACGACCACCGTGTAGGTCGCGGCCGAGAGTGCGGCCAGGACCATGTGGATGCCGACCAGCACCGGGGGGAGTCCTTCGCGGGCCTGCCACACCCCGACACCGACCTGCACGAGGATCGCGAGGACCAGCACGAGCAGCCAGCGCCGGGGTTCCAGACGGAGCACCCAGGCAGCAATCGTCAAGAACAGCACCAGGCCGGCGAGGATGTATCCCGGCCAGGAGTGCACATGCGCGAGCACGGTCGCATCGAAGCCGTGGCGCAGCACGTCGGCGTCACCGGAGTGCGGACCGGAACCCGTCGTCAGGACGCCGAACAGGATCGTCATGGCCAGGACGAGGCCGGTCAGGTGGGTGACGATCGCGAACCAGGTCGGCACCGAGCGCTCGCGCGGCCCCGGCGCGGTCTTCAGACGCACCAGGAAGGCAGCCGTGACGCACACCAGCAGCAGTGATGACGCGTAGTGGAATCCCACGATGAAGGGGTTGAGTCCGGTGAGGACCGTGATGCCGCCGACGAGCGCCTGTGCCACGACGCCCGCCAGGACGATCCAGGCCAGAGTGACGAGATCGCGTCGTGCGGCGGTCGTGCGCACCGAGTGGACCGCGGCCGCGATGATCGCGAGGAGGAGGACACCCGTCGCGAAGGGGAACGCGAGAGGAGCCTCTTCCGCTCCGGACAAGCCGGAGACGAGGGTCACGAGGAAGTAGGTGAGAACGGCTCCCACGATGCCGCCGACGGCGAACCACAACGCCCGGACCAGGCCGCGCTTCCCGCTGTACCGACGCAGGACCAGGAGCACGACCACGAGCGCGATGATCCCGACGACGCCGGTCATCAGGCGGTTGCCGAACTCGATCAGGCCGTGGATGCCCTGCACCTCGAAGACCGGGACGAGGGACTCGGGAGTGCACAGCGGCCAATCCGAGCAGCCGAGTCCCGAACCGGTGAGGCGCACGGCGCCACCGGTGCCGATGATGATGGTCTCGCTGAGGAAGGAGAGCCAGGCGAAGACCGTCAACGCACGGCCCCACAGCGCTGAACGCGGCGGGGCCGTGTCCGTCTTCGGGGAGGCGGGGATCATCGTCTCGGGCATAAGTCCTCCGGACCGCGCGCGACGCGGCGGGCATGGCCCGTCTGTCAGGCGGAACCTGTAGAATCGGATTGTTGCGATGAGCGCTGACCGCGCTGAAGCATCGTCAACAGTTTAGGCGCGATGGAAGCGCCGGTGATGAGGGCCCACCAACGGCACCCGCTCCCGCAGACTCGACGGGGATCAGGTGTGTCGGGGCGGATGACACCGTTTGGGACCTGTGAGGAGAGTGTTGGATGTCGGATGTACTGATCGACCGCCCGGAGCTTGACGGTCTGGGGGTGTACGAGTTCGGCTGGCACGATGAGGACGCTGCGGGTGCCATCGCGAAACGCGGTATCTCGGAAGAGGTCGTCCGCGGCATCTCGGCCCTCAAGAACGAGCCCGAGTGGATGCTGAAGACCCGGCTCAAGGGCTATCAGCTCTTCGGGCGCAAGCCGATGCCGACGTGGGGCGCAGACCTCAGCGAGATCGACTTCGACAACATCAAGTACTTCGTCCGCTCCACGGAGAAGCAGGCGCAGTCCTGGGAAGACCTTCCGGCCGAGATCCGGGACACCTACGAGAAGCTCGGCATCCCCGAGGCCGAGCGTCAGCACCTGGTCGCCGGTGTCGCCGCTCAGTACGAGTCCGAGGTCGTGTACCACCAGATCCGCGAGGACCTGGAGCAGCAGGGCGTGATCTTCATGGACACCGACACGGCTCTGCGTGAGCACCCGGAGTTCTTCGAGGAGTACTTCGGCACCGTCATCCCCGCGGGTGACAACAAGTTCGCCGCGCTCAACACGGCCGTCTGGTCGGGCGGTTCCTTCGTCTACGTCCCCAAGGGCGTGCACGTCGAGATCCCGCTGCAGGCGTACTTCCGGATCAACACCGAGAACATGGGCCAGTTCGAGCGGACCCTGATCATCGCCGACGAGGGCAGCTACGTCCACTACATCGAGGGCTGCACGGCTCCGATCTACAAGTCGGACTCCCTGCACTCGGCCGTCGTCGAGATCATCGTGAAGAAGAACGCCCGCGTGCGCTACACGACGATCCAGAACTGGTCGAACAACGTCTACAACCTGGTCACCAAGCGCGCCGTGGCGCACGAGGGCGCGACCATGGAGTGGGTCGACGGCAACATCGGCTCCAAGGTGACGATGAAGTACCCGTCGATCTACCTGATGGGCGAGCACGCCAAGGGGGAGACGCTCTCGGTCGCCTTCGCCGGCCCCGGTCAGCACCAGGACGCGGGCGCGAAGATGATCCACATGGCGCCGTACACCCAGTCGTCGATCGTCTCGAAGTCGATCGCGCGTGGCGGCGGGCGTGCCGGCTACCGCGGCGAGGTGCGCGTGGACGCCGCGGCGCACCACTCGGCGAACACCGTGCGGTGCGACGCGCTGCTCGTGGACACCAAGTCGCGCTCCGACACCTACCCGGCGATCGACATCCGTGTCGACGACGTGCAGCTCGGCCACGAGGCCACGGTCTCGAAGGTGAGCGAGGAGCAGCTGTTCTACCTGCAGTCGCGCGGAATGCCCGAGGACGAGGCGATGGCGATGATCGTGCGCGGCTTCATCGAGCCGATCGCACGCGAGCTGCCCATGGAATACGCGATGGAACTGAACAAGCTCATCGAGATGGGCATGGAAGGATCGGTCGGCTAGTGACCGCCGCTACGACAGCGCCTGCCGAGGCGCAGCACACGAACGCGCACATCGACCCCGCGGCCCAGGTCGCAGAAGCCGGATTCGTCCCGGTGCAGACCCGCTCGGAGCGGCCGCACTCCTTCGAACCTTCCGACTTCGGTGCCCCCACCGGGCGCGAGGTCAACTGGAAGCACACCCCGATCGCGCAGCTCACCCCGCTGTTCGAGGTCGCGTCACCGAACGACGGCGTCAGCTACGCGCACAGCGCAGGGGAGCAGTACATCGCCGCCCCGCTCGCCGTCGGCGCGGAGCCCCGTGGTGAGGTCTTCCTCGCGGAGGACATCACGGCCGCCGTCGCCTGGCAGGGCAGCTCCGAGGCCCTTCACGTGCGCATCCCGCGTGAAGAGGAGGTCGCAGAGCCGATCTTCATCGCCATCACGGGTCTGGGCGCTGAGCGTCGGGCCGATGCGCACATCGTCATCGAAGCGCTCGAGCACAGCGCGGCGACGGTCGTCCTCCAGCACACCGGCTCAGCGCAGTACGCGCAGAACGTCGAGATCATCGTCCGCGACGGGGCGAAGCTCACCGTCATCAGCCTGCAGCAGTGGGCCGATGACGCCGTGCACGCCGCCGCGCACCAGGCCAGGGTGGGCGCGGATGCGACCCTCAAGCACTTCGTGGTCAGCTTCGGTGGCGGCGTCGTGCGGGTCAACCCGAGTGTCGAGCTCGCCGGTGCCGGCTCCGAGGGCTACCTCTACGGCCTCTCGTACGCGGACGCCGGGCAGCACCTGGAGAGCCAGGTGTATCTGCACCACAAGGGGCCGCACACGAAGGGCGACGTCCTCTACAAGGGGGCGCTGCAGGGGCAGAGCGCCCACAGCGTCTGGATCGGCGATGTGCTGATCGGTGCGGACGCCACGGGCACCGACTCCTACGAGGCGAACCGCAACCTGGTTCTGACCGAGGGTGCGCGCGCCGACTCGATCCCGAACCTCGAGATCGAGACCGGCGACATCCTCGGTGCGGGCCACGCCAGCGCCACCGGTCGTTTCGACGACGAGCAGCTCTTCTACCTCCAGGCCCGCGGCATCACGGAAGAAGAAGCGCGACGACTCGTCGTGCTCGGCTTCCTCACCGACATCGTGCAGCGCCTCGGTATCCCCGCTCTCGAGACCGAGTTGCTGGCGGCGATCGAGGCGGAGCTCGCCGAGGTGAGTGCATGACCGCCGAACGCGTCTGCGGTGTCGCCGACCTCGAGCAGGACACGCCTCTGCGCGTCGACCCGGGTGGTGTGCCCATCACCGTGATCAAGGACGGCGAAGGAGTCATCCACGCCATCGGCGACACCTGCACCCACGGCGACATCTCGCTGTCCGAGGGCTTCGTCGAGGGAGACACCGTGGAGTGCTGGGCGCACGGCTCGGCCTTCTCGTTGCTCACCGGCAAGCCCCAGAATCTCCCCGCATATGAGCCCGTCCCGGTCTACGTCGTCCAGATCGACGGCGACGACGTGCTCATCGATCCGACTGTGATTAAGGAAGTCTGAAGAATGTCTGTTCTCGAGATCCGCGACCTGCATGTGACGGTCGAGACCGAGGCGGGGACCACCCCGATCCTCAACGGAATCAACCTCACCATGAACACCGGTGAGACCCACGCCATCATGGGCCCCAACGGCTCCGGCAAGTCGACCCTGGCCTACACGATCGCAGGTCACCCGAAGTACACGGTGACCTCCGGTTCGATCACGTTCGACGGCCAGGACGTCCTGGAGATGAGCGTCGACGAGCGCGCTCGCGCAGGACTGTTCCTCGCGATGCAGTACCCGGTGGAGATCCCCGGCGTCACGGTGACGAACTTCCTGCGTACTGCGAAGACCGCGCTCGACGGCGAAGCACCGGCGATCCGCGGGTGGACCAAGGACGTCAAGGCCGCCATGTCGAACCTGCGCATGGACCCGAAGTTCGCGCAGCGCAATGTCAACGAGGGCTTCTCCGGCGGTGAGAAGAAGCGTCACGAGATCCTGCAGCTCGAGGTGCTCAAGCCGAAGTTCGCGGTCCTCGACGAGACCGACTCCGGCCTCGACGTCGACGCGCTGAAGATCGTCTCCGAAGGTGTCAACCGTGCGAAGGAGTCCACCGGGCTCGGCGTGCTGCTGATCACCCACTACACCCGCATCCTCCGTTACATCCGTCCCGACTTCGTCCACGTGGTCGTCGCGGGCAAGATCGTGGAAGAGGGCGGCCCGGAGCTTGCCGACCGGCTGGAGAACGAGGGATACGACCGTTTCCTCGACCCTGCAGCCCCTATCGAGGCGTAGGCTGATCGCATGACAGCGACCCTCACGGACGAGAAGTACGACGCGGTCACCGAGGCTCTCAAAGACGTCATGGACCCCGAGCTCGGGATCAACGTCGTCGACCTCGGCCTCATCTACGACCTCGCCTGGGATGACGAGAACGATGCTCTCGTCATCCACATGACGCTCACCAGCGCCGGGTGCCCGCTCACCGATGTCCTCGAGGACCAGACGGCTCAGGCTCTGGACAGCGTCGTCGATCGCTTCCGGATCAACTGGGTCTGGATGCCGCCGTGGGGTCCGGAGCGGATCACGGACGACGGGCGCGACATGATGCGCGCTCTCGGCTTCGCGATCTGACCGTCACGGAGGACCGTCGGTCGGCGTCATCGACGCGCGCCGGTTCGGAGGACACCGCGATGGCGTGTGTCGTATCTCGGGAGAACGAATGCTTCAGGTGAAGGCGCTGCCTCTGGCAGAACTCCGTGAGCGCAGCAGCGAGAAGTGGCGCGAGTACCCGGCCGACGTGCTTCCGCTCTTCGTCGCAGAGACCGATTTCCCGCTCGCACCTGCCGTCTCGGCTGCGCTGCAGCGCGCGGTGGCGGTCGGAGACACCGGCTACGTGGCCTCCCGGACACCCCTCGCCGAGTCGTTCGCGGCGTTCGCGGCGCGCCGCTACGGGTGGTCCCCGGATCCCGCCCGCATGCGCAGCACCGCGGATGTCAGCATGGGCCTCGTCGAGATCCTGCGTCGGGTGACCCAGCCGGGCGAGCGAGTCGTCGTGACCCCGCCGGTGTATCCGCCGTTCTACGACCTGGTCGCCGAGTCCGGTGCCGAGGTCGAGAGGGTGCCGCTGCGCGATACGGGGATCGCGTGGGAGCTCGACCTCGCTGGGATCCGCGGCGCCTTCGAAGACGGCGCGACGGCGATGCTGCTGTGCAATCCGCACAATCCGACCGGAACCGTGCATGCTCCGGAGAGTCTGGCTGCTCTCGCGGACCTGGCCGAGGAGTTCGGCGTCGCGGTCATCTCGGACGAGATCCATGCGCCGCTCGCACAGCCCGGGACGGGGTTCACTCCTTTCCTCGCCGCGAGCGACGCCGCTCGACGGGTCGGATACGCGGTGGTCAGCGCCAGCAAGGCGTTCAACCTCGCCGGACTCAAGTGCGCGCTGATGGTCACGGCCGATGAGGAGACGACCGCGGTCGTCCGGGGTCTTCCGGTGGAAGTCGAGTGGCGCACGGGGCAGTTCGGGCTCCTGGCTGCCGTCGCCGCGTTCTCGGAAGAGAGCGATGAGTGGCTCGAAGGTCTGCTGCGCACCCTGGACGAGAATCGCGTCCTCCTCGAAGACCTGCTCGCCTCGCATCTGCCCGGCGCGCGCTATCGCATACCCGACGCGGGATACCTTGCCTGGATCGACCTCTCCGCCCTGGGATGGGGGGAGAACCCCGCACGCCGTATCCTGAGGGACGCCAAAGTCGCTCTGCACTTCGGCCCCGCGTTCGGGATCGAAGGCGCCGGGCACGTTCGGTTGAACTTCGGCACGAGTCCGGAGATTCTCACCGAAGCAGTCGAGCGCATCGCCGCGCTCGTCGATCGCTGACCCCTGGACCGATGCTGAGACGTACGTGGTCGTCGCTCCACGGGGCGGCACCGCTCACCGTGGTAGCCGACGATCCCGGACTCAGCCTCGGGGAGGCGTCGGAGTTGCCCGCGCGCTGAGTTCGCCGGCGAGGGCGCGGACACCGAGGTCGAACACCCGGTCGAGCCCGGCCGTGACATCGGGCTCCGGGGTGGGGAGCAGTGCTCCGTGACTGTCGGCGTGCATTCTCTGCTGGACGAGGGTGGCGTGGCCGAGGACGAAGTGCAGGAGGGCGGCACCACGCTCGTCGGCATCGATCGCTCCCTGGGCTCGCAGCGCCTGTGTCAGCGCAGACTGGGCGTGCGATGAGCCGAGCTGCAGGGCATAGGTGCTGAGCACCAGTTCCGCGCCGTCGCGATAGGCGAACAGGGCGTCGCGGATCCCGCGTGCGGTCTCCAAGACGTCGGTGCCGTGGAGGGGGATCGACGCCGTGATGCGATCGGCGAGTTCGGCGAGCAGCTCCTGTTTGCTCGCGAAGTGCCAGTACAGGGCACTCGGCTGGACGTCGAGCCGACCGGCGATGCGCCGCATCGAGAGGTCCGCGAGCCCGACTTCATCCAGGAGTTCGAGCGCGTTGCGGGCGACGCTGTCTCGATCGTGTCGTGCCGGATTGGGGTCGGGGGTCATGCGCCCATTATAGTGAACGGCGTTCAGGTGAACACTGTTCAGGTTCACTGGCGCGGCAGCGGAGGAAGCGATGACGATGGCAGGACGAACCCAGGTCGCACACGGAGTGATCGCGGTCGACGGGGTGTCGGTGGAGTTCGATGGTCGCTCCGTGCTGGAGGACGTCACGCTGGAGCTGAGCGCCCCCACGATCGCCGTGATCGGAGCGAACGGGTCGGGGAAGTCGACGTTCGTGCGGCTTCTGAACGGGCTGGTGGCACCGAGCCGCGGTCACGTGTCGGTACACGGGATCGATCCGCAGCGGGATCGGGCGGACGTGGGGTTCGTGTTCACCAATCCCGACGTGCAGATCCTCATGCCGACACCGGCTGAAGATCTCGCGCTCTCGGTGCGCGGGCGTCCGAAAGCAGAGGCGGACGCGCTGGTGCGCGCGGCGCTCGACGCGCATGGTCTGGCGCGCCACGCCGATGTCCCGGCGTCGAGTCTGTCCGGCGGACAGAAGCAGATGCTCGCGCTCGCTTCCGTGCTCATCACCGAGCCCGAGTTGATCGTGGCCGATGAGCCGACGACTCTCCTCGATCTCCGCAACGCGCGCCGCATCGGCGATCTCCTGCTCGCGCAGCCGTCCCAGGTGGTGGTCGTGACGCACGATCTCGAGCTGGCCGCGCGCTGCGAGGCGGTCGTGCTGTTCGAGGAGGGGCGGGTCAGTACCGTGGGCGAGCCGGCGACGGTGATCGAGGCCTACCGTCGGGCGTGCGCATGATCGCACTGTACATTCCCGGGGACGGCATCCTCCATCGGGCTCGTGTCACGTTCAAGCTGGCGGCCCTGGCGCTCGGATCCCTCGTCCTGTCGCTGTACCCGCATGACCCGCTCAGCATCACCGTATCCCTGACCGTCGTGGTGGCGCTGTACGCCATCGGCGGTCTCCCGCTCCGGGTGCCGTTCGTCGAGATCTGGCGTCTGCGCTGGCTCGTCGTCGTGCTCGGCGTCGCTCTGGCGGTCTTCGTCTCGCTCTCCGCCGCCTGGGTCAACACGGGGCGAGTCGTCGCCGTGCTCCTCCTCGCGAGTCTCTTGACGCTCACGACGCGAGTGTCCGACCTCCTCGCTGTGCTCCGTCGCTTCCTGCGGCCGCTCCACCGTTTCGGGGTGGATCCCGATGCGGCGGCCCTCACCGTCTCACTCACCCTCACGACGATCCCGGTGATGGCCGGGTTCCTCGAGCGCCTCCGGGAGGCGGAGCGCGCCCGTGGCGTGCGGTTGGGGGTGCGCGCGGTCGTCCCGCTGCTCGTGCTGGCCCTGCGTCATGCGGACGAGGTCGGTGACGCGCTGGCGGCCCGGGGTATCGGTTGACCTCTAGGCCGGGACGAGGACACCCGTTGCCGGTGACGGCGAGGTCTTCTCCTGGGAGCAGAGGCGGAGAGCGCTGAGGAGCAGTGCGACGGCGATCAGCGCGGTGGCCACCGAGGTGCCGAGCACCAGGAGCAGCACGACGCCGATCAGACCGCTCAGGACACCGACCACCAGCCGCGCTCGCGAAGCCGTCGCCTGCGGCGCGGGCTGTGCCTCGAACCGAGTGAACGCGACGGCGGCGAGTGCGGTGAGTGCCAGGGCGGTGACGAGCCAGAGCGGACGGCCCGCCCACCAGCCTGCGCTGTCGAGTGCGGGAAGGGTGGCCCCGACGGCCATCGCGGAGACCGCGGTGACGCCCGCCATCACGAGCAGCACGGGCATGTGCCAGAGGTAGATCGTCATGGTGCGGACGGTCACGAATCCGGTGAAGGCTGCGACGCGGGGCCGTCGACTGAAACGTTCGAGCCGCTCGCGGTGCAAGGACAGCAGGCTCGTGTGCGCGACACCCACGAGGAGGAGCGCTCCGGTCGGCGGATTGATGTTCGCGATCAGGTCGGAGGAGTAGAGGCCGGACGCGAACGTGGCGACGAGCACCAGCAACGCACCGAATCCGGCTGCCGCCCGCGTGCGCCTGCGGAGCGCGTCGATGCGTCCGTCGGCGAGGAAGAAGCCGAGTTGCTGCAGGGCCATCCAGACGAAGGCGAGGTTGAGGAAGCCGAGCCCTTCCAGTCCGGTCACGGCGCGCAGCACATCGACGGTGATCGCCGCCGCGACCAGCACAGCGATCGTGCGATGCGGAGCCCGCTCGTGCGCCGAGGCGAGCAGCGGGAGCAGTGTCTGGCAGAGCAGGAACACGCCGAGGAACCAGAGGGGTTGGCCGTAGCGGAATCCCGCGGTCGCGATGAGGTCGGCGGGGACCCCGGCGACCGTGAGCAGTGCCAGACCCATCCCGACGGCCGCGATCGTGAAGACGGCGGGCCGCAGCAGGCGGTGCAGTCGACCCGCGATGAATCCGATCGCCGTGCCTCCGCGCTCGCGCGTCCGCCGGTAGGCGAGGAGTCCGGAGAAGCCGCCGATCACGAAGAAGAGAGGCATCACCTGGAGCAGCCAGCTGAGCGGCGCGATCCACGCGGTGCCGTCGCTGGCATTGGTGAAGACAGGGCCCTGGTCGGCGACCGTGACGCCCACCATGATCGAATGCAGGAGCACCACGCCCAGCACGCAGAGCGCCCGGACGAAGTCGATCCCGGTGTCGCGGGCTGGGCGCCGGGGACGCGCGGAAACGGCGGCGTGCGGCGTCTGGACGATGGCCATGAGTCCTCCTCGGGAGCGGTGTCCCCGGAGACTATGGATGCGGTGACCGCGACGGCATCACCCCCGAGTGCCGTTGCGACCCCCTACGAGGGGGTGAGTCAGGACGACGGCTCGACCAGACCGGTGTCGTACGCCAGGATCACGGCGTGCACGCGATCGCGCAGGTTCAGCTTCGCGAGCACCTTGCCGACGTGTGTCTTCACCGTCTGCTCGGCGATGAAGAGGTCGGCGGCGATCTCGGTGTTCGAGCGGCCCCTGCCGATCAGGACGAGCACCTCGCGTTCACGATCGGTGCGTTCTGCGAGCGCGGTCGCGGAGCGTGGCGCGCGGGGGCGGCGGCCGGCGAACTGCTCGATCATCCGCCGCGTCACGCTCGGTGCGAGGAGGGCGTCTCCGCCGGCGACGACCCGCACGGCGTGGACGAGCTCTTCGGGCAACGCGTCTTTGAGCAGGAATCCGCTCGCTCCGGCCTCGAGCGCGTCGTACACGTAGTCGTCGATGTCGAAGGTGGTGAGCATGAGGATCCGGGGGACATGCGCGGCCGGGTACGACGGGCCGAGGATGCGTCGGGTCGCCTCGATCCCGTCGAGCTCGGGCATGCGCACGTCCATCAGGATCACGTCGGGATCGAGACGTGCTGCGAGGGTGACGGCCTCGGCCCCGGTCGATGCCTGTCCGGCCACCCGGATCCCCTCGTGGGCATCGAGGAGCGCGGCGAATCCGGCGCGGACCATGGCCTGGTCGTCGGCGATGAGCACGCTGATCGTCACGGATTCTCCTTGTCGGGGGAAGAGGCGGTGCCGCCGGGGGCGACGGGGAGGACGGCGTCGACATCCCACCCGCCGTCCTCCGCGGGGCCGGCGGAGAGGCTCCCGCCGAGGATCTCGGCGCGTTCCCGCATGCCACGCAGGCCGTAGCCGCCGCCGTGACCATCAGGACGGTGCGGCGGCGCGGCGTTGTGCACACGGATGTGGACGGTGCGAGCGTCCGCGTGCAACCGCACCGCGATCCTTGCGCCGGGCGCGTGGCGGACCGCATTGCTCAGTGCTTCCTGGACGATACGGAACGCGGCGATCTGCACGGCGGGTTCGGCGTTCGTCGTGTCTCCGCCTTCGAGCACGAGGCCGACCTCGACACCGGCGCGCCGGATGCTGTCGACCAGGGCAGGGATGTCGTCGATGCCCTGCTGGGGGGCCAGCTCGGCACCCTGATCCTCGGTTCGGAGGACACCGAGCATCCGTCGCATCTCGGTGAGCGAGCTGCGCGCGGTCGCGGCGATGTCGTCGAACTCGGCCGTCGCCACGTCGCCCAGCTCGGGGATGCGGTACCGCGCGGTCGACGCCTGGACCTGGATCACCGACATGCTGTGCGCGACGACGTCATGCAGTTCGCGGGCGATCCGGGTGCGCTCCTCGACGAGGGCGCGCCTGGCTTCCTCGAGCGCACTGTGCTCCTTCTCGCGCGTCAGCTCGGCGGCGACCCGGACGCGGCCGGCGACCAGAGCCGCGATGAGGAACATCGCGGCGGCGACCGCCGTCGTGACGATGAGGTCGGCTGTGGCACTCGCCGAGGACTCCGGCCGCGCCACCAGGTCGGGGCGGATGACCGGCGCGAGAAGCGACGCGATCGCACCGAGGAGCAGGGCGAACGCGCCGAGTCGTCCGCCGTGGACGAAGGTGACGACGCCCACGAAGAGCACGAACGTCAGGAGTGCGGGGACGGACCACGGCCACGGGGACTCGACCGCGATCTCGGTGACGACCGTGAGGGGCAGGGTGAGAGCGGCCGCCGTGAAGAGGCCGATGGCCGACGCCGGGCGGGAGAGTGCGAGCAGCGGCGAAGCGCACAGAGCGGCACCGAGGATGAACGACAGGGGCAGCGGTGTGCCGTACAACACGGTCTGCAGCGACACCAGGACGGCGTACAGCGCCGCGGCCGCCGCACCCAAGGCCACGAGGGTGGCTGTGCGGCGGCTGATGCGTTGGCGCAGCGGTGTGCGCTCGCGTCGGCGTGCCATGACTGTCATCCTGCCAGTTGAGCGGCCGGGGCGCGGCGGCGACGGGCTGCGGCGATCCGGTCGATCACGAGCCCGACGACGAGGGCGATGACGATCCCGAGGCCGGCGCTGAGCAGCGGCTGATCCTTGATCCAGGCACCGGCGAGCAGGCCGATCGCGAGGCTGAACACACTCCAGCTGGTGCCGGCGATCAGGCTCAACGGGAGGAACCGCCGCCAGGGGAAGCCGAGAGCGCCGGCGGACATGTTGACGGCGACGCGCCCCACCGGGATGTAGCGGGCGCCGAGGATCAGGGTGGCGCTGCGTCGGTCGAGTGCATGCTGGGCGTAGGCGAAGGTGGCGGCGACCCGGGGGCGCCGCATCCAGGCGAAGCGTGTGGTGCCGATCGCCCGCCCGATCAGGAAAGCGAGGTTGTCGCCGATCGCGGCACCGACCGCCGCGACCGCACCGAGGAGCAGGAGATTCCCCTCGCCCGTCGAAGCGGTGACGGCCGCCGCGGCGACGAGCACGGTCTCACTGGGCACGGGCGGGAAGAAGCCATCGATGACCGTGACCGCGAAGAGGACCAGGTACAGCCAGGGGGAGGCGATGGCCTGCATGATGAGCTCGTTGAGGATGTCCACTCGAGCACGTTATGCGGCGGGTGCGGCGGTGGGCATCCCTCCGCGGTATCGCCTGCGTCACTCTCCGGATTGATCTTGCTGAGCGAGGCCCCCGGCTACGACGCATATACTGGGAGGCTGGCCGATCGGCCGACCACCCTCCCCGAAAGAACGGACGTCCGCTGTGCTTGCCGTGCACGACCTCGAGATCCGCGTTGGCGCGCGCCTGCTGATGGAGAACGTCTCGTTCCGTGTCGCCGACGGAGACAAGATCGGACTCGTCGGCCGCAACGGGGCCGGGAAGACGACGCTCACCAAGGTGCTCGCCGGTGACGTCCTGCCGTCCGGCGGCAGTGTGACCCGCTCGGGCGAGCTCGGCTACCTGCCGCAGGACCCCCGTTCGGGCAACCCTGAAGACCTCGCCCGCACCCGCATCCTCGACGCTCGTGGTCTCGGCCAGCTGAACCTCGGGATGACCGAGGCGGCACTCGCGATGGGATCGGATGATCCCGCCGTGGCCGACAAGGCGATGAAGCGCTACGCGCGTCTGACCGAGCAGTTCGAAGGTCAGGGCGGCTATGCGGCGGAGGCGGAGGCGGCTTCGATCGCCAACAACCTCTCCCTTCCCGACCGCATCCTCGACCAGCCGCTGTCGACGCTTTCCGGTGGGCAGCGTCGTCGCATCGAGCTCGCGCGCATTCTCTTCTCGGACGCGCAGACGATGATCCTCGACGAGCCGACCAACCACCTCGACGCGGACAGCGTCGTGTGGCTGCGAGAGTTCCTCAAGGGCTACAAGGGTGGTCTGATCGTGATCAGCCACGATGTCGAACTGGTCGGCGAGACCGTGAACCGGGTGTTCTACCTCGACGCGAACCGCCAGATAATCGACACCTACAACATGAACTGGAAGAACTACCTGCGTCAGCGGGTGGCCGATGAGGAGCGCCGCAAGAAGGAGCGCGCGAACGCCGAGAAGAAGGCGACGACGCTGCAGCTGCAGGCCGCCCGTTTCGGCGCGAAGGCCTCGAAGGCCGCGGCCGCCCACCAGATGATCGCCCGCGCCGAGAAGCTGCTCGCCGGTCTCGACGAGGTCCGTCAGGAGGACCGGGTCGCCAAGCTGCGCTTCCCGAAGCCGGCACCGTGCGGCAAGACCCCGATGATGGCGAGCGGCCTCTCCAAGTCCTACGGTTCGCTCGAGATCTTCACCGATGTCGACCTCGCGATCGACCGCGGGTCCAAGGTCGTCGTGCTCGGCCTCAACGGTGCCGGAAAGACCACGCTGCTGCGGATGCTCGCAGGCGTCGATCAGCCCGATACCGGCCAGCTCGAGCCCGGTCACGGACTGAAGGTCGGGTACTACGCGCAGGAGCACGAGAATCTCGACGTCAGCCGCTCGGTGCTCGAGAACATGGTGTCTGCTGCGCCCCACATCACCGAGACCGAAGCGCGCAAGGTGCTCGGCTCCTTCCTGTTCACCGGGGACGATGTGCTCAAGCCGGCGGGGGTGCTCTCCGGTGGGGAGAAGACCCGCCTGTCCCTCGCGACGCTCGTCGTGTCGTCCGCGAACCTGCTGCTGCTCGATGAGCCGACCAACAACCTCGACCCCGCCTCACGTGAGGAGATCCTCGGAGCGCTCGCGCACTACGAGGGCGCGGTGGTCCTCGTCTCGCACGACCCCGGCGCCGTGCAGTCGCTCAACCCCGAGCGCGTGCTCATCCTGCCCGACGGCGTCGAGGACATCTGGAGCCAGGAGTACCAGGACCTCATCGAGCTCGCCTGACCGCCCTCACCCTGCTGTGCAGGTCGATGACGGATCCACTCGGCGACTCATGGCATAGTCGGGAGCATGCCGACTGAGCCGCGATCCCGTCCTTCCGAGATGAGTGCGTGGTTGCGCGTGCAGCCCTCGCTCACGGGAGCAGTACCTCCGGGTGAAGCCGTCGAACGTCCCGATGACCCGGTACCGCTCTTCCGGAAGTGGATCACGACGGCGGCCGCGACGGGAGTGCCGGAGCCGCACGCGATGACCCTGGCGACGCTCGACCTCGACGGCATGCCCGACGCCCGGACGCTGATCCTCAAAGACGTGGATGAGCGCGGATGGGCCTTCGCGGGTTCCCGCTCCTCGCGCAAGGCCGCCCAGCTCGACGCGCACCCGGTGGCCGCGCTGAACTTCTGGTGGCAGCCCGTCCTGCGTGCCGTGCGTGTCCGCGGGCGGATTCAAGAGGCATCCGTCGAGGAGAGCGCAGCCGACCTCGCGGCGCGTTCGGCCGAGGCCCGTGCCGGTGTGGCGCCCGGGGAGTGGGTCCTCTGGAGGCTCCTCGCGACCCGTGTCGAGTTCTGGCAGGGTGCGCCCGACCGGCACCACACACGAATCGTCTATGACCGTACCGACGCCGGTTGGAGCATCGAGGAGAAGGCATGAGTGACTATCAGGTGGTCGAGATCGGGGCGCTCGACGAGTGGCGTGCCCACCACGGAGGTTTTGACGCCGCCCGGGCGCGCGACGGGCGAAGGGTCGTGGATCACGAGCTGACCATGCAGTACATCGGGATGACGGCGAACGCGCTCGAACCGGGTGAGGAGGCCGGGTACTGGCACGTGCACAGGAAGATCGAAGAGGTGTACGTGTTCCTCGGTGGGCGCGGTCAGATGGGTCTCGACGACGACGTCGTCGAGGTCGGACCCGGAACCGTGATCCGCGTCGGTCAGGGCGTCGCCCGCACCTGGCGAGCACGACCGGACAGCCCGGGGGAGCTGCGCTGGCTCTGTCTCCGTGCCGGCGGCGAGGAGTTGCCTCGCTTTCCGGATGACAGCGCGCGTCTGCCGGAGCGGCCGATGCCCTGGGAAGACTGAGCACCCGCCCCGGGGTCACCGCACGTCGAGCAGCTCATCCTCGACATCGGCGTCGTGATCACGGCGACGCGGACTCTTCACGGGCGCAGGAACACCTTCGACCTCTTCCCGGTGTTTCACGATCTCCGTGCGGATGATGTACCCGATGAAGATGAATCCCATGAGGGCGAACAGGATCCACTGGATCGCGTACGACAGGTGCGGGCCGGGGTCATCGGTGGGGGAGTCGAAGCCTCCCAGAGACCCGGATCCTGCGGGATCTTCGCTGATCACCCGACCATAGGCCCCCGTGATCACCTCGCCGTCGACCTGCTCGGCGATCGAGGGCAGGTTGATCGTGGGCACCTGCCCCTCGGGCGCGCCACGTCCCGAGGCGGGAAGCTGCTCGCCCGGGCGCAGACGCACGGTCACCTCGACGTCTCCGTCCGGTGGTGACGGCACCGAGTCCGGCTCAGCGCCCTCGCCCGGAGGCACCCAGCCGCGGTCCACGATGAAGATGCGCCCATCGGCGTCACGGAACGGGACCAAGACCTCGAACGCGCTCGTCCCGCCGTGCGGACGGTTGCGCACCAGCAGCTCCTGATCGGCCAGATACTCACCCTGCAGCGTGACGGGCCGCCACTCGTCGTCGGGATCGAGTGCACCATCCTCACCGATCACCGCGGACAGCGGGACGGGAGCCGCGTCGTAGTTCTGCTCGACGAGCTCGATCTGCGCGGCGCGCGTCTCGTTCCTCTCGAACTGCCAGTTCGAGAGGAAGACGCAAGCGATCGCGAAGCCGATCGCGATGAGCACGTACACGGTCCAGCGGGTCAGGCGCCGGCTCATGCGGGAACCCCATCACGAACGGTCACCGGGAAGTCGCGCGCCGCCAGGTAATCGCGGAGGAAATCGACATGTGCATCGCACGCCAACCAGATCTTCTCGCGATCGGCGGCATGGATACGGGGATTGCGCCACACCACCTGACGGGTCGCCGCGCTCCGGCAACCGGCACGCGAGCACTCGAAGTCGTTCATGGTTCTTTGGGGCCTTCGTGGATCGTGAAGATCTGCGGAGCCGACGGTTCGGAGTCGAGCGGCGTGGGCCGCGGGGCATCGATCTCCCGCAGGGGGGATTCCGCGGTGGTCTCGGTGCTGTCGCTCCCGGCGTTCGCGAACACCACGGCGATGTAGGGCAGGACAGCGGCGGAGATGCCGAAGACCCAGGTGTACCACCCGTACGGCTGGACCAGCACCATGAGCCCGAAGCACACGATGCGGATCGTCATCGTCAAGGCATAGCGGCGCACACGATGGTCTGCCTCATCCCGCGGAGACTGCGGCAGTGAGGTGACGGCCGGGACTTGACGCGCGTTCTTCACGATGCATCCAGCCTACGCCGATGCAGACCCCTCGGATGCCCTTCGGGGACTCAGCCGGCGAAGATGAACGGCAGGCTGAAAGCCCCGAGGAACAGGAAGCTGATGATCGTGCTGACCAGGATGAACACGCCCACGCCCACCACCGCATAGCCGAGGATCAGCCCGGCGATCGCCATTCCCCGGCCACCGATTCCCGGATTGCGCTTGGTCTGTCCGAGCGCCATGTGACCGGTGATGACCGCCGCGACGGATGCCAGGAGCGGGATGACCGCCCAGAAGAGCACGATGCCGGCGAGGCCGCAGACCAACGAGGTGACGGCCAGGGGGCTGGCGGGGCGCGACACGACGACGGGGTACACGGGCGTTGAAGGAGGGCCGTAACCGGGCTGGACGGGCGCCGCTCCCCATCCGGGTTGCGACGGAGCGACGCCGTATCCCGGCTGCGCGGGTGGGGCGTACCCCGGCTGCGGCGGCGGGGCGTAGCCGGGCTGGGGCGGCGGGCCGTATCCAGGCACCGGGGACGCGGCAGGGGCGGTTCCGGGGAACGGTGCCGCAGGGGGCGTGTACGACGGTGCGGGGCCGGGACCGCTCTGCGGGGGCGGAGCGATCGGCGGCGCAGACGGTGCGGGCGGAGCGGGCGGTGGCGGCGGGCTGTCCGGCGTCTCGTCTCCGGGAGAGGGGGTGCGGTTGTCGCTCACGAGGAAGCCTTTCGTCGATTTCAGATTCCCAGCATGCAGAGTGTCTGTCAACGCGGTGCCGCGGCCGGCGTCGGCAACATCGGTAGGATCGATGACGGCCCGGAACCCCGCGCCACCGGCCCAGATCAGGAGTGTCCCCATGAGCGCTGAGCGCGTCGTCCTCGTCACCGGCGGCAATCGCGGCATCGGCCGCGCGATCGCAGAGCGCTTCGTGCGCGAGGGATACCGCGTCGCCGTCACCGCGCGCAGCGGCGAGGGCCCTGAAGGCACCCTCACGGTCCGTGCGGACGTGACCGACGCCGCAGCGATCGACGCCGCGTTCACCGAGGTGGAGCAGCAGCTCGGTCCGATCGAGATCGTCGTCGCGAACGCGGGGATCACGAAGGACACGTTGTTGCTGCGCATGAGCGAGGACGACTTCGACAGCGTCGTGGCCACCAACCTGGGCGGGACGTTCCGCGTGGTCAAGCGCGCCTCGAAGGGGATGCTTCGGGCTCGCTTCGGCCGGATCATCCTGATCTCCAGCGTGGTGGGTCTGTACGGCTCCGCGGGGCAGGTCAACTACTCCGCGTCCAAGAGCGCACTGGTCGGCTTCGCCCGCTCGATCACGCGCGAGCTCGGTGCTCGCGGCATCACGGCGAACGTCGTCGCTCCCGGGTTCATCGAGACCGACATGACCGCGGAGCTCCCGGAGGAGACGCAGAAGCAGTACAAGGCGAACATCCCGGCTGCCCGTTTCGCCACGCCGGACGAGGTCGCCGGTGTGGTGACGTGGCTCGCCGGCGACGATGCCGGCTACATCTCCGGTGCGGTCATCCCCGTCGACGGCGGTCTCGGGATGGGGCACTGACGCATTCCGAGAGCATCACCGCGCGATCGCGGCGTTGAGGAGCCCGCCCAGCCGCTCCGGCACGGAGAACTGCGGCCAGTGGCCGGATCCGATGCGGACGACTTCGGCTGACTCGATCGCGTGGAACTCGTCGGCGAACGGGCCCCACTGCTCGATCACCTTCTCGAACGCGGACTGATCGAGGTCGCCCATCAGCAGAGTCACCGGCACACGGTAGCGCGCCGGATCGCGGAGCGCGATGCCGTCCGTCGGCACCCGTGCAGGGACGCTGTGCGTGAGCGGTGCGGTCCGTGCGCGGGTGGCCTCATCGAGGTCGTTGACGTCTTCGTCGGGGAAGTGATCCCATCCCGGGAACGGCACGACACCGTCGACGACGTCGAACTCGCTGATCCCGTGTCCGTCCGCGGGCGGCGCCGTGTCGACGAAGATCACGCGGCGCACCCGGTCGGGGCGAGCGTCTGCGACACCCCAGGCGACATTGCCGCCGCCGCTGTGCCCGACGACCACGACGTCCCCGTCGACGGCATCGACGGCGGAGGCGGCGGCAGCGATCCACTCGGCGATGCCGATCTCGGAGGAGACGGATGCGTCTTCGCCGAGTCCGGGCATGCTGAGCGGGTGCACCCGATGACCTGCCTCCTCCAGCGCCGGGATCACGTCGTCCCAGCTGGATGCGTCGAGCCAGAGTCCGGGAATGAGGATGATGTCCATGAGCCGACGCTAGTGGCGGGTTCGGACAATCGCCAGGAGTTCTCCTACGGAAGCAGCGCGATGACCTCGGAAAGGTCCTGCGGGCCGATCACGAGGCTCGCCGCCTCACGGACCGCGGGCTTCGCGTTGAAGGCCAGACCGAGCCCGGCGACGGCCATCATCGCCAGGTCGTTGGCACCGTCACCGATCGCGATCGTGGCGTGTGGCGCGACCCCGAGCTCGGCCGCCCACTCCTGGAGGGAGCGCGCCTTCGCCGCCCCGTCGACGATGTCTCCGTCGACGTGACCGGACAGCGAGCCGTCGACCACCTCGAGCCGGTTCGCCCGCCAGCGGTCCACGCCCAGGTCGGGCGCCACCACGTCGAGGATCTCGTGGAAGCCTCCGGAGACGACGCCGACGACACCGCCGCGGGCGCGGACGGCGGCGGTGAGTTCGCGCACGCCCGGGGTGGGTTCGATCCGCGCGCGCACACGATCGAATGCCGACACCGGAACGCCCTTCAGCGCGGCGACCCGGGAACGCAGGCTCGTCGCGAAGTCGACCTCGCCGCGCATCGCCGCCTCCGTGGCAGCCTGCACCTCGTCGCGCCGTCCGGCCTCGTCGGCGAGCAGTTCGATCACCTCATTGCGGATGAGGGTGGAATCGGCATCGAGGACGACGAGGAATCGTGCGGCAGTCACTCGTCGAGCCTATCCATCACCCGGTGGGTCGACGCGCCGCGTGACGTCTTCAGCGTTCGATGAAGACGCCCTTGCCGACCACCGTGATGCCTGATTCCGTCACCGTGAAGCCACGAGCGAGGTCGCGCTCCCGATCCACGCCCACCGTCGCGCCGTCGGCCAGCACCACGTTCTTGTCGAGGATCGCACGATGCACGCGGGCTCCTTGACCCACCTGGACGTGGTCGAACACGACCGAGTCGGTGATGGTCGACCCACCACCGGCGAGCGTCCACGGTCCGACGACGCTGCGTTCGAGATGGGTCCCCGAGAGCACGGATCCGAGCGACACGATCGAGTCGATCGCGTTGCCGATCCGCCCGACGGAGTCGCGCACGAACTTCGCCGGAGGCGAATTGACCGCCTGCGAGTGGATGGGCCACTCCATGTTGTAGAGGTTGAACACGGGCAGCGTCGAGATCAGGTCACGGTGCGCGTCGAAGAAGGAGTCGATGGTTCCGACATCGCGCCAGTACGAGCGGTCACGCGGGGAGGAACCGGGAACCTCGTTCTGTTTCATGTCGTAGTACCCGGCCTCGCCCCGGTCGACGAAGTAGGGGACGATGTCGCCGCCCATGTCGTGGCCCGAGGTGGGTGATTCACCGTCGGCCTCGACGGCCGCGATGAGCGCATCGGCATCGAAGATGTAGTTGCCCATCGAGGCGAGCACCTCGTGCGGCGAGTCCTCGAGACCGGCGATGTCGGTCGGCTTCTCGAGGAACTGCTTGATCCTGCCCGACTCCGCGTCCGCATCGATCACGCCGAACTGCGAGGCGAGGGCGAGCGGCTGGCGGATACCCGCGACAGTCGCCTTCGCCCCGGAAGCGACATGGGCCTCGAGCATCTGCCGGAAGTCCATCCGGTACACGTGGTCGGCGCCGATGACCACGACGATGTCGGGCTTCTCGTCGTTGATCAGGTTCATGCTCTGCAGGATCGCGTCGGCGGAGCCGGAGAACCAGCGCTTGCCGAGGCGCTGCTGCGCGGGGACCGAGGCGACGTAGGAGTCGAGGAGGGCCGACATGCGCCAGGTCTGCGAGATGTGGCGATCGAGGCTGTGGGACTTGTACTGCGTCAGCACGACGATCTGTCGCAGACCGGAATTGATGAGGTTCGAGATCGCGAAGTCGATGAGTCTGTACTGTCCGCCGAACGGCACCGCCGGTTTCGCGCGATCCGCGGTGAGAGGCATGAGTCGCTTGCCCTCGCCGCCGGCGAGGATGATCCCGAAAACCTTCTTTGGAGCGGACATGGCTCCACCATAGATGCGTTCACGGCTGCTGTACTAGCGTTCAGACATGCGAGTCGAAATGATCACGAAGGAGTACCCGCCCGCGGTCTACGGCGGTGCCGGCGTGCACGTCGCGGAACTGGTCGCTGCGCTCCGCGAGCACGTCGATGTGCGGGTGCGTGCGTTCGGCGAGCCGCGCGAAGAAGCGGGTACGTTCGCCTATCGCACGCCTGTCGAGCTCACTGATGCCAACGCTGCGCTGCAGACGCTGGGGACGGACCTCGAGATCGTGTCAGCGATCACCGACGCCGACCTTGTGCACAGCCATACCTGGTACGCGAACTTCGCCGGTCATCTCGCCTCTCAGCTGCACGGCATCCCGCACGTGCTCACCGCCCACAGCCTCGAGCCCCTGCGCCCGTGGAAGGCCGAACAGCTCGGAGGGGGCTACGCCATCTCCAGCGGCGTCGAACGCCTCGCCTACGAGAACGCCGCCGCCGTGATCGCCGTGAGCGCCGGCATGCGGGAGGACATCCTGCGCAGCTACCCCCAGGTGGATCCCGCGAAAGTGCGCGTGATCCACAACGGCATCGATGTCGAACGCTGGCGGCCGGTGCAGGACGAGGCGTTCCTTCGATCGATCGGGATGGATCCCTCGCGACCGTCCGTGGTCTTCGTCGGGCGCATCACTCGGCAGAAGGGGTTGCCGTATCTGCTCCGGGCCGCGCAGCTGCTCCCGCCTGAGGTCCAGCTCGTGCTGTGCGCCGGGGCCCCGGACACTCCGGAGATCATGGCGGAGGTGCAGGAGGGGGTGCGGATGCTCCAACAGAGTCGCGACGGAGTGATCTGGATCGAGCGGATGCTGCCGCGCGATGAGCTCTCCGCGATTCTCACCGCTGCCACGACGTTCGTGTGCCCCTCGGTGTACGAGCCTCTGGGCATCGTGAATCTCGAAGCGATGGCCTGTGGAGCAGCCGTCGTCGGCACCGCGACCGGGGGTATCCCCGAGGTGGTCGCGGATGGGCGCACGGGTCGGCTCGTGCCGATCGATCAGGTGCAGGACGGTACCGGCACGCCGGTCGACCCGGACCGCTTCGTCGCGGATCTCGCCGCTGTGCTCACCGAGGTGGCCATGGATCCGGAGCGGGCGCGGGCCTACGGCGAGGCCGGGAGGGAGCGTGCACGCAGCGACTTCAGCTGGGCATCGATCGCGGAGACGACGCGCGCGCTCTACGCGGAGCTGACGCCCTGAGCCGATAGGCTGGGACCATGCCGAGTGCTCTGGAATTCACCGACGTCGTCGTGCGCCGTGAGGGGCGCAACATCATCGATCACGTGACCTGGGAGGTCGACGACGATCAGCGATGGGTGATCCTCGGCCCGAACGGCGCGGGCAAGACGACGCTGCTGCAGCTCGCCGACACGCTCATGCACCCGACGTCGGGAACCGTGACCGTGCTCGGGGAGACCCTGGGGCGCACCGACGTGTTCGAGGTGCGTCCGCGCATCGGATTCGCGTCGTCGGCGATGGCCAAGCGTGTCCCTCGTGACGAGACGGTCCTCAACACCGTGCTCACCGCTGCGTACTCGGTGCTCGGCCGCTGGAACGAGAACTACGAGGACATCGACGAGCGTCGGGCCCTCCGCGTTCTCGGCGACTGGCGTCTCGACCACCTGGCCGACCGCACCTTCGGAACTCTGAGCGACGGAGAACAGAAGCGCGTGCAGATCGCGCGTGCGGTGATGACCGACCCGGAGCTCCTGCTGCTCGACGAGCCGACGGCGTCCCTCGACCTCGGTTCGCGGGAGGAGCTTCTGGCGCTGCTCAGCGGATACGCATCGTCGCCGACCACCCCGGCGATGCTCATGGTCACGCACCATGTGGAGGAGATCCCCGTGGGCTTCACCCACGTGATGCTGATCCGTGAGGGTTCCGTCGTCGCGGCGGGCCCCATCGGCGAGACGCTCACGGCCGAGACCCTGACCGAGGCGTTCGGCATGCCCATCGTGCTCAGCAGCGAAGACGGCCGCTACGCCGCCCGCGCAGCTGCGTGACCAGCGTCTGATAGAATCGACCCTTGGTGCTCTCTGCACCGCAGACTTCCCTCGTCCCTGGCACAATCCAGGGCAGCAACTAAGGAATCCCATGAAGACTGACATTCACCCCGACTACCAGGCAGTCGTGTTCCGCGACCTCGGCTCGGGCGAGACGTTCCTCACCCGTTCGACCGTCACCAGCGACAAGACCATCGAGCTGGACGGCGTGGAGTACCCGGTGATCGACGTCGAGATCTCCTCGGCATCGCACCCGTTCTACACGGGCAAGCAGCGCATCATGGACTCGGCTGGTCGCGTCGAGAAGTTCAACCAGCGCTTCAAGGGCTTCGGCGGCTCGTCCAAGTAACGACTGCCACGACGAAGGCCCCATGCTCCTCGGAGCGTGGGGCCTTCTTCGTGCTCGGACGTGTGCGTCGGATCCGGTCGTCAGATGTCGAGCCGGATCCGGCCGTCGTCGATCGTGTCCGGAGGATCGCCCGGGGATGGGGCCGGGGCGGTCCGCTGCGTCTGACGGTCGCGCTCGATACCCGCCTCGTGCGCAGACGGCGACCAGACGGCATCGAACGCGCCGCCGAGGCCCCCTCCGCCGGATTCGTACTTCTTCTCGATCGGTATCCGCGAGAAGCCGAACGCGATGGCGACGATGACGGCGGAAAGCAGGAGCAGCAGCACGCCGACCGTGACGAGCACGCCCACACCCTCTTCCATGCCCTCCAGGGTAGACGGCAGCGGGAACGAGGGCATCCGCCCCGAGGGGGAGGAGTCGCTCAGCGCAGACGGCGTCCGTGGGCCAGGTCGATCAGGCGCGACAGTACCGGCCCGGAGCGGAGTCCGTTGTGCTCGTGTTCGCTCGTCACCCACAGCGTGACGTCGGGAAGCAGGCGTGCCGTCTCGAGGGAGAACTCCATCGGGACGTAGACGTCGTTGACGTAGACCGCGGCGGCGCCCGTCGCTCCGGATGTGGCGATCGCGTCTGCGTCGTAGATGCTCGGCCACTCGTGCTCCGCGAGCGCGAGGGCGACGTCGCGCCACGGCCGGAAAGCGGGCACCGTCTCGGTCCACTCGCGACGGATGTGCTCGCCCGTGAACAACGTCGGGTCGTCGCGGAAGTCGGAGGGCTCGGTGCGTTCAGCCGACCACCGCGTGGCGTGTCCGTCGGCGTAGCTCGACTCGTGAAAGGCGAAGTAGAGCGGGTTGCGGCCATCGAAGGGCATCGCGTGCATCAGGTCGTACCGGAAGGCGTTTGAGGACGGGTCACGTTCCAGAATCGACCACACCGTCTGCCAGCCGTCGTCGGTGCCGAGAGCGGATCCCAGCGACCGCAGCCGCGAGCGTGAGACGACTTCTCCATCGGGCAGGACGATGTCTCCGGCATCCGCACGTTCGACGAGGCGCCGCATCACGTCGCGATGCTCGGGGAAGCGGCGGTAGTAGCGCTCCGAGGCGTCGCGCATCTTGTCGTAGCAGAGCGCATACACGTCGTCCGGGTGGCGCCCGACGGCGCTGAGGCCACCGGTGATGAACACGTCGTCGAGCGAAGAGGCGTCGGTGGAGAGGTACGCGAGGGTGGTGAAGCCGCCGAACGACTGTCCGAGCACGCTCCAGGTGGTGGCACCCAGGTGCTCCCGCACGGCCTCGCAGTCGCGCACGATCGCATCCGCGCGCAGGTGGGTGAGGTGCTCCGCCACGGCGTCCGTACCGCGTTCCAGGTCGTGATCTCCGACCGGGGTCGAGCGTCCGGTACCTCGCTGGTCGAGGAGCACCACCCGATAGTGCGCGAGTGCGCCGTCGAGCCACGCGGGCGCGGTCGAGGAATGGAACGGACGCGGCGCCTCATGGCCCGGGCCTCCCTGGAGGAAGACCAGATACGGGAGCGACTCTCCGCCGGCGCGGGAGACCACGCGGGCGAACACCTCGATCGTGCGGGGGTCGGAGGCGTCGTCCCAGACCAGGGGGACGGTGAGGGTGTGGTCCTCGATGGTGAGGTCGAGCAGCTGGCGGACGGTGGTGCTCATGGTCACATCACGTTCCCGATGTAGGAGTACTTGACGAAGACCTCTGAGGCGATGCCCGACTCCTCGAGCACGCCCTGCACAGCGGTCATCATGTAGTTGGAGTCCCAGCCCATGTAGAGGAAGTGGCCCTCGTCGAGCTGGTCCCACTGGCCCTTCCAGGCCATGTCCTGGTAGATCGGCCCGCCGTGTGCCGCGCAATAGGCCAGGGCTGCCTCCCTCGTGTCGGTCCAGGCGCGACGGAAGACCCGGTTGAACAGGTACTTGACGTCGGGGACCTCCCAGCGCTCACCGCGGTACTCGACATAGTCGAACTCGCGCTCCCATCCGGTGGGCCATCCGCGACGCCGCACGGCGTCCAGGATCGGTGTGAGCCCGTCGTCGTCGATCTCCGGGAGGGCGGGGCGCGCCCAGATGCGGATCAGCTCGGAGGTGAGGGCGACGGTGCGCTGGGTGATGGCCGCCGTGCCCCAGGAGGGGATCTCAGCGAGGTCACGCGTCGCAGGCACGGAGCTTCGGGCGTAGGCCTCGACACGCTTGATCGGGAAGGAAGCACCGAACACCCGTTCCGCCAACGGCTGCTCGAGAAGAGTCAGATTGCCGAGGGTCGGCGCGAGCGCCCGGTGGCTGTTCTGCTCGTCCTCGGTGTATTCGCTCCACGGGCGCTCACCGTCGCCGGACCAGGCGTCTCCCGGAACGGTCGGCACGATGTGCTCGATGTCGTACGCGTCGAGGTCGTCGACGCCTTCCACACGTCCCAGGACATAGGCGGGGTGGGGGAGTTCGCTGTACTTCAGAACTGCGCTCACGCGCTCGTCCGACGGAGTGATGCGGGCGAACGCGCGTGCGAGTGCGTCGCGGCCGTCGCGGCGCGCGCGGCAGAGGCGAGCGATGAGACGTTCGGACGGCAGGTTGACCAGTGCCCGACGGAGATACAGCGCCTGAAGCCACTCCAGGGTCTCGATGAGTTCGGCGCGGTCGATGCGACCGCGGAGGTGGTCGCTGTAGGCGCTCATCACCAACGGGGCGGAGGCGCGGCCGAAGGTCGTGACCTGACGCAGCTGCCGGGCGATCTCCGGATCCGGCTCGCGCGTCGGGTCGAGCAGGACGCCGTAGATCTCTGCATGGTGTCGCCACTCCTCGGCGTCGGCCTGGAGATGCGCGACGTCGACACGGGGGAAGGACTGCCGGAAGGCGCTGTACACGCCGTGCTCACCGTTCGCTGCGACCTCACGCCCCGTCACGAGGACGAGGTAGTGCCGCCAGAACGCGCCGATCGACTCTCCCGTGTGGTGCTCGATCGGCACCCAGAAGCGGGCTTCGACGTCGACCTGTTCCGCGTGGCTGAGGCCCATCAGGATGTAGTTGTGGATGAGCTCGTGATCGCGCAGAGGCTCGCCGGTCGAGTTCAGGCTCTCGAAGATCTGCTGCGCGTTCGCTCGGGCGCCGAGAGTGATCGACACGTGCTCGAGCCGCTGCAGCCCGCGCCAGATCAGGGGGACCTCATCCACGTGGATCTGGCTGCGGAAGAACGCGTAGTTGTCGTCGAAGCGCGACTCGCGATCCGCGTCGTCGCGACGGTCGAGCACGACGGATTCGTAGAGCTCGGCCCAGGCGTCGTGGGGGCGCAGCTTCGTGCGTCCTGGGTCATCGGAGCGGACCAGGACGCGCTCGAGCGACGACGCCAGCACGGGGTCGGTGTCGCGGATGGCATGGTGCAGGGCCGCCACGAGAAGCATGAGCGTCGTGATGCGCTGCTGTCCGTCGATGAGGATGAGGTCGGACTCCGTCGATGCGCCGTCCTGCGCGGAGAGGATCGACCCGAGGAAGTGGCGGTGTGCGTCGTCTTCGCGCGCGACGGCACGGATGTCGGAGAGGAGCCGTTCGCAGCCGCCGATGTCCCACCGGTACTGGCGCTGGTACACCGGCACCACGATCGTGGACGTGTCCGCCGCGAGCCATTCGATCGTGTTGACTGCTGTCGCCTCGACGTTGGTCGCGGTGCTCATGCTGGTGTCTCGTCCTCCCGTAGCGACGGGTGCCGAGACTTCGCCGGGCACCCCGATCAGTCTATTCGGTTATGCACGGCCGACCTCCGAAGGGGGCGCAGGCTTCGCTGTTAGGCTTGCCTTATCAGGGCCTGTTAAAACGTGCTGGCCCCCGATGAAAGGAACATGACTCGATCATGGGTTACATCAAGTCCGCTGCCCTCGAAGACAAGGGATTCGTCGTCCTCGACAGCTACAACCAGGAGCTCGACCCCAAGGAGTGGCTCGACATCGAGTACAACGACTGGAAGTCGTCGGGTGACACCCGCTTCGCTCCGCTCGCGAGCGCTTTCGGTGACATCGAGTGCAACGGTTTCTGGAACCACAAGCCGCCGCGCACCGACAAGGACGGCGTCTGGATCGACTCGCAGACCGAGAAGGCCCCGAACCTGACGCGTCGCGCGCAGGAGCCGGGCGCCAACGTCGGACGCTGCCGCGTCATCGAGCTGCAGCCGACCCCGTACGGCGACTGCCTCTACAACCTCCACCAGGACGACAACAACCGTCTGAACCCCGACGGCACCGGCTGGGTCGTGCGCGGGTTCTTCAACCTGACCGATGACAAGGACAGCTACTTCGTCCTGCGCGAGAACCGCACGGACCCGAGCATCGAGTACCGCATCGCGCTCCCGGCCGGCGCGCAGCTCATCGTCGACACGCAGCGCCTGTGGCACGCGGCGACGCACAACGGCACCGAGCCGCGCTACTGCCTCATCACGTCGTGGACCTCGGGCCCCGAGCTCGACGCCTACATCGAGAAGTACCACGGCACCGACGACGTGCCCAACTACGAGGTCGACCAGGAGACGCTCGAGTTCGGGTACGCCGAGCAGGCTCGCAAGGACGCCGCTCGCGCGGCCTACTATGCCGCGAAGGGCCAGCAGGTGAAGCAGGCCATGAGCGAGGCCTGATCTCGTCAGACTCCGGACCGACTGCGGTCCGAAGGCCCCGGTCCCGGTGACCGGGGCCTTCGTCATGAATGACATGCTTGTGATTTCGGCTGAACTCGGCGAGAATGGGCGCACAACCGCATATTCTCGCCACTTCGTGGTTCAGGTCGTTGGGGAAGACGCACCTGATGAAACGGAGAGATCATGGCGACGGCTTACGCACGCGGAGTGGTGTTCATCCACTCTGCGCCTCGCGCGCTCTGCCCGCACCTCGAATGGGCGGTGGGTCGTGCTATCGGGCGTGCAGTGAACTTCGATTGGACCGAGCAGCCCGTGCTGAACGGCGCGCGACGCGCCGAGTTCTACTGGGACGGTCCGGTCGGCACCGGAGCTGCCCTCGCCACCTCGATCCGCGGCTGGGAGCACCTCCGCTTCGAGGTCACCGAGGACCCGACACCGCGCAGCGACGGCGGACGCTGGTTGCACACGCCCGACCTCGGCATCCACTACGCACAGACCGATGCGGCCGGGAACATCGTCATCGGTGAAGACCGGATCCGCTACGCGATGGAGATCGCCGCGGGCAGCGCGGTGGAACTGCAGCGCGAACTCGACATCGCCCTCGGGTCCGCGTGGGACGAGGAGCTCGAGCCCTTCAGGCACGCCAGCGACGACGCCAGGGTCGTCTGGCTTCACAAGGTCGGGTAGTCCCGACTCCAGAGACCGGGAGCGGGGAGGCGTGAGTATCGGATGCCGGTGAATCATCCCGGACGCTGAGAAGACGTATCCCCACCCCGCACGATGAGGACCCCGCCCCGGAGACGAGGCGGGGTCCTCGTCGTCCGGATCAGATCACGGCGGCGTGCTCGAGTTCGTCGGCACGGGATGCGGTGCCCTTGCGCACGTCTTCCCAGGCCAGGGCCAACCGCGTCATCGCCTCCGCTGTGCGGTCGGGCGGGAGGGTGATGGGCAGACGCAACCGTCGTTCCAGGACGCCACCGGTGGTGAAACGTGGGCCAGGCGGCAGGATGAGCTGCCGTTCACGCGCGGCCAGTGACAGCGCGGTGGAGAGCGGACCGCCGATGTCGACCCAGGCTGAGAGCCCACCCGGTGTGCGAGGCATGTGCCAGCCGGGGATCCCGGCGACGCCGGCTTCGACGGCGGCGCGTCCTGCGCGCAGACGTCGGCCCACGTGCGAGGTGAGGGCGGGCATCTCCGTGAGCAGCTCGATCGCGATGCACTGCTCCAGCAGTGCGGTACCGAGTTCGAAGGAAGGCCGTACCGCGAGCAGCCGCGCGACGACGGAGCGTTCGGCACGGATCCATCCGATCCGCATTCCTCCCCAGGCGATCTTGGACATCGATCCGACGGTGATGACGTTGGGCCCGCTCGCGGCCATCGGCGTGGGCGCCCACCCTCGGTCGATGTCCAACTCCGTGGTCGTCTCGTCGACGATCAGATGCGTACCCACGTTGCGCGAGGTCGTCACGATCCGCTGGCGGTCCTCGTCCGGCAGGGTGGCCCCGGTCGGATTGTGGAAGTCGGGGATCAGATAGGCGACGTGAGGACGCGTGCTGAGCAGCGTCTCGTTGAGGTGCCGTGTATCCCACCCCTCCACGTCGACCGGCGTGGGGACCAGTCGGTACCCGTGGCGGTGCAGAGCCTCGAGCGCGTGGGGGAAGGTCGGTTGCTCGACGAGAGCTCTCTCGCCCCGTCGGCCGATCGCCGTGAGGATCAGGTTGACCGCGTTGAGCGCCCCGGAGGTGATGATGATCTCCTCCGCGGATGTCGGGGCTCCGCGCTCACGGAACCGCTGCGCGACCGCGTCTCGGAGTTCCGGCAGTCCTTGCAGCGAGTACCCGCTCGTGCCGCGCAGTGCGGCCAGCCGCGGGAGCGACCGCACGGTGGCGTCGTACAACCCGGGGGTGGAGTCCATGGAGGCGATGGAGAGGTCGATGGCCGTGTCGTCAGCGTCGAGGCCGGGGGCTGCGTGATCGTGGGGGAGGGCGACGCGCGTGCTGCCCCCGTGCAGCCGGGTGACGTAGCCGTCATCCTCCAGCAGGCTGTAGGCGCGGGTGATGGTCGAGCGAGACCGACGCAGTTCCCGCGCGAGGGCGCGTTCGCTGGGCAGGCGTTCGCCGACGGTCAACCGGCCGTCGAGGACCAAGGCGCGGATGCGATCGGCCAGCACGCTCGCGGCGGCACCGGCCACGTTGTGCGCCCCGAGCTGTTCGACGAGTCGTGATCCCATGAGTCCAGCATGGCGCAAACTGGACTCGTATCGGCGGGCCACTTGTCGCCAGTGGCCTCGGCATCGCGCTGTATGCGGGAGCCAGAGCGGAATCATGCTCCTCCGTGCCGTGCTGCTCCCCATCCAGGCGTCCTCCCGCAGGGACCTCGTCGAGCGTCTCCTGCAGCTCGTGTTCGGCCTGTTCCTCTACGGCGTCGCGCTCGGGTTCATGGTGCGCGGCGGCATCGGGGTGGCGCCGTGGGACGTCCTGGCGCTCGGACTGGCCGGCCAGACGGGTGTCGGCTACGGCGCCATGACCGTGATCGTCTCGGTCGTCGTCCTGTTGCTGTGGATCCCGCTGCGTCAGCGTGTGGGCCTCGGAACCGTGTTGAACGCGCTCCTGGTCGGGCCCAGCGCTGATCTCGCGCTGCTCCTGATCCCGCAGCCTCCCTCCGTCTGGATCGGGGCGCCGATGTTCGTCTTCGGGCTGGTGCTGTTGGCCTTCGCGACCGGCCTCTACATCGCCGCGGACTTCGGTCCCGGTCCGCGTGATGGGCTGATGACCGGTCTGGTTCGGCGCACCGGATGGGCCGTCTGGGTGGTGCGCACCCTGATCGAGGGCAGCGTCCTGGTGATCGGCTTCATCCTCGGAGGCCCTGTGGGCGTCGGTACGGTGCTCTTCGCGTTCGGTGTCGGCCCGTTGATCGGCGTCTTCCTCCCGTATCTCACCCGATGGCGTGAGGCCCGTTCGCGGCGACTCGGAACACTGCGCCCAGCCTGAGAAGCATCCACCTCCGTCCCGGGTCTTCCGCATCCGTCCCGGGTCTTCCGCATCCGTCCTGCGGCTTCCGGACCGAAGCGCGCTCGACACGTGCATGATCCGCGCACGCCTGCATGACCGATCGCCAGGAGGAGGCCAGACATCCGTCGGATTCTCATGCATATGTGAAGAGAGGCCCTCCGGAATCCCGGAGGGCCTCTCGCTGCACGGTGGTGTCAGTCGGCGCTGGCGACCACGAGGACCGCGTTGTGTCCGCCGAAGCCGAACGAGTTGCTGATGGCGATCTGCGGACCCTCGCCGAGCGCCGTGGGTGCGCCCGAGAGGCGGAACGGCACGGCGGGGTCCGGCTCGGTCATGTTGATCGTCGGGGGTGCGACACGGTCGCGGAGCGCGAGGATCGAGAAGATGGCCTCCAGTGCGCCGGTGCCGCCGAGCAGGTGTCCCGTGGAGGCCTTCGTGGCGGCGACGGGGATCTCATCGATCCGGTCTCCGAAGACCTTCTTGAGCGCGACGTACTCGTTGGGGTCGCCGACCGGGGTGGACGTCGCGTGCGCGTTGATGTGCGTGACCTGATCAGCGGTGATGCCGGCCTCTTCGAGCGCCTGCGTGACGGCACGGGCTGCGCCGTTGCCCTCGGGGTCGTTGCCGGTGATGTGGTACGCGTCGGCGGTGACTCCGCCGCCCAGAACGTAGCCGTAGATCTTGGCGCCGCGAGCCTTGGCGTGCTCTTCGGTCTCGAGGATCAGCGCGGCGGCGCCCTCGCCCATGACGAAGCCGTCACGGTCGATCGCGCCGGGGCGGGAAGCGTGGGCCGGGTCGTCGTTCCGACGCGACAGCGCCTGCGCCGAAGCGAAGGAAGCCATCGTGATCGGGTGGATCGCGGATTCGGTACCGCCGGCGATCACGACGTCGGCGAGGCCGTCCTGCAGATGGTGGTACGCGTGGATGATCGATTCGGTGCTCGAGGCGCACGCGCTGACGACGGTCTGCGCGTAGGCGCGGGCCTCGAACTGCAGGGAGAGGTTGCCAGCGGCCGCATTGGGCATGAGCATCGGGACCGTGAGCGGCATGACCCGACGGGGTCCCTTCTCGCGCAGCGTGTCCCAGGCGTCGAGGAGAGTCCAGAGTCCGCCGATGCCGGTGGCGAAGTCGATACCGAGGCGCTCGGGGGCGACCTCGGGGGTGCCCGCATCCGCCCACGCCTCGCGTGCTGCGATCAGGGCGAACTGCGAGGACGGGTCGAGGCGCTTCGCCTCATGGCGGGGGAGAACCTCTTCCGGGCGGACGATCGCCTCGGCGGCGAAGGTGACGGGCAGCTCGTACTGCTGGACCCAGTCGTGTTCGAGCGTGCGGGTGCCGGACATGCCGGACAGCAGGTTCGTCCAGTTCTCCGGGGCCGTTCCGCCGATGGCGGAGGTGGCGCCGATGCCGGTGACGACGATGCGCTTGGTCATGGGGTGTGGTTCCTTGTCGAAACGAAGTCGAACGGGTGAGAGGGCAAGGCGGAGGATGCCACTCCCCGCGAGGTGCGGGGGTGGCATCCTGCCGGGATTACTCCTGGCCCGCGACGATGAAGTTGACGGCGTCGCCGACGGTCTTGAGGTTCTTGACCTCGTCGTCGGGGATCGTGACACCGAACTTCTCTTCGGCGTTGACGACGATCGTCATCATCGAGATGGAGTCGATGTCGAGGTCGTCGGTGAACGACTTCTCCAGGGCGACCTCGGAGGCGTTGATGCCGGTCTCGTCGGTGATGAGCTCTGCGAGGCCCGCGAGGACCTCATCGTTGGTGAAAGCCATGTGGTCTTCCTCTTTCTTACGGGTTGTATTCGGAACCGTGGAACAGTCTAGAGAAGGTCAGCGCATTCTCAGGGAAGGACGACGACCTGCGCGGCGAACACCAGTCCTGCTCCGAACCCGATCTGCAGGGCGAGCCCGCCCGAGAGCTCGGGGTGCTCGGCCATCAGCCGGTGGCTCGCGAGCGGGATCGACGCGGCCGAGGTGTTGCCCGTGGTCTCGATGTCGCGGGCGATCACCGTCGACTCGGGGAGCTTCAGCTGCTTGGCGAACTCGTCGATGATGCGCATGTTGGCCTGGTGCGGGATGAACGCGGCGATATCGGTGGGCTCCACACCCGCCTTGTCGAGCGCCTCTCGGGCGACCTTGGCCATCTCCCACACCGCCCAGCGGAAGACGGTCTGCCCTTCCTGACGGAGTGTCGGCCAGGACGCGACACCGTCGCGGAAGTCCGTGAGCGTGGCATTCATGCCCACGGCATCGGCCTTCGAGCCGTCGGAACCCCAGACGGCGGGTGCGATCCCCGGCGTGTCGCTCGGACCGAGGAGCGCGGCGCCCGCACCATCGCCGAGGAGGAAGGAGATGCTGCGATCGGACGGGTCGACGACGTCGGACAGCTTCTCGGTGCCGATCACCAGGGCGTAGCGCGCGGCGCCGGCCTTGATCAGTGCATCGGCCTGGGCGATCGCGTAGGCGTAGCCGGCGCAGGCGGCATTGATGTCGTACGCCGCGGCGGGGTTCGCGCCCACGCGGTCGGCGACGATGGCCGAGACGGAAGGGGTCTGCTTCGGGTTGCTGATGGTCGCAACGATGACCAGGTCGACCTGATCGGCCGGCACGCCCGACTTCTCGATGGCTTCGGATGCCGCCGCCGCAGCGAGGTCGATCGCATCCGTGTTCTTGTCGGCGCGGACGCGGGTGATGATGCCGGTGCGCTGGCGGATCCACTCGTCGCTGGAGTCGATCGGGCCGATCAGATCTTCGTTCGGCACGGCGTTCTCGCCGCGGGCGGCGCCGTAGGAGTAGATACGCGTGTATGCCGGTCCGGTCACCTGGGCGAGGGTGGGGCTCATGCGGCTTCTCCGTTCAGCAGCGCGACGGCTGCATCGAGGTCTTCGGGGGTCTTCACGGCGACCGTCGGCACGCCTCGGAGGCCGCGCTTGGCGAGGCCGACCAGCGCACCGGCGGGCGCGAGCTCGATGACACCGGTGACGCCGGCGTCTGCGAAGGATGTCATGCAGAGGTCCCAGCGCACCGGCGACGAGACCTGGTCGACCAGGAAGCTCAGCGCCTGGGTGCCATCTGTGACGGCAGAACCGTCACGGTTGGTCCAGAGCGTGATGTCGGGATTCGCGGGGGTGACGTCGGCGACCGCGTCACGGAGGACGGAGACCGCGGAGGCCATGTACCGGGTATGGAACGCGCCGGCGACCTGCAGCGGAACCACGCGGGTTCCCTTGAGCGGTTCCTCGGCGAGAGCGGCGAGAGCGGGAAGCGCGCCGGCGACCACGATCTGGCCGCCGCCGTTGTAGTTCGCGGGGGAGAGGTGGAGTTCGGCGAGTCGCGCCAGGAGGGCTTCTTCATCGCCGCCGAGCACAGCGCTCATGCCAGTCTGCTCCTGCGCTGCGGCGTCGGCCATCGCGCGGCCCCGGATGCCGACGAGGCGCATCCCGGTGTCGGCGTCGATGACGTTGCTGCCGACGAGAGCGGCGATCTCACCGACGGAGTGTCCGGCGATGCCGTCGGCGCGTCGGCCCGCTCGCTGGACCAGTGCGTCACCGGCGATCAGCGAAGCCGCGACGATCAGCGGCTGCGCGATACGCGTGTCGCGGATCGTGTCGGCGTCGGACACCGTGCCGTGTTCGCGAAGATCGACCTCCGCGGCGTCCGAGTACGCGGCGAGGCTTTCGGCCGCTCCGTCGAGCTCGAGCCAAGGAGCGAGGAAACCGGGGGTCTGCGAGCCCTGACCAGGGCATACGACGACAATCACCCACCCAGTCTGCCAACGATTGCGGCAGAGCGGTGGATGATCCATCACAAGATTCCGAAAAACCCTTGTGTGTGGCGTACAGAACGGCGGCGGACGGACTCAGCGCTGCGGGCGTCGCAGCGGCGCCCGCTTGCGCACCTGCTCGGCGGCGCCGATGGATCCGAGGATGAGGGCGGTCTGCAGGATGAGCGCCTCGCGGGGCCCCGTGGCGTCCCAACCGATGACTTCGCTCACGCGCTTGAGGCGATAGCGCACGGTGTTGGGGTGCACGAAGAGCTCGCGCGCCGTCGCCTCGAGGGAGCGTCCGTTGTCGAGGTAGCTCCAGAGCGTGGTGACCAGATCGGTCGAATGCGCCTGCAGGGGACGGAAGATCCGCTCGATCAGGGTCTGCTTCGCGAGCGGATCTCCGGCGAGCGCCCGCTCAGGCAGCAGATCATCGGCTTCGACGGGGCGTGGAGCACCGCGCCAGGCACGCGCGACCGCGAACCCGGCGAGGGCGGCCCGAGCGCTCTGGCTCGCATCGACGAGTGCGGCCACGGGGGGTCCGAGGACGACGTAGCCCGGCCCGAAGGACGGCTCGAGGCGGGAGGCGATCTCCTGGAACCCGAGTTCCTCCTCCTCGTTCTCCTGACCGTCCACGCGTGCGCGTCCGAGGACGAGTACGAGACGGGATCCCTGCACGCCGATGAGGACATCGACGGCGAGCTTCCTGGCGGTTCGGCGGACCAGGTCCACGTCGAACTGCGGCGGTGTCGTACCGACGAGGACAGCGACCTCGCCGTGACCGTGCCACCCGAGCGCCGCGATGCGGCTCGGAAGCTCTTCGTCGGCCTCTCCGGTGAGGATCGAGTCGACGACGAGGGCCTCGAGACGTGCGTCCCAGAGACCTCGGGCCTCCGCGGCCCTGGCATACACGTCGGCCGCAGCGAACGCGACATCGCGGGAGTAGAGCAGGATCGCCTCGCGCAGGTCGTTCCCGCGCCCGGCGACGCGCTCCTCGGTGACTTCCACCGTCACGCGGATGAGTTGCAGCGTCTGCTGGAGGCTGACGCTGCGCAACAGCTCCCGGGGAGCGGCGGCGAAGATGTCGGCCGCGATCCACGGGGTGGAGGTCGGATCCTCGTACCACTGGATGAACGACGTGATGCCCGCCTGGGCCACCAGCCCGACCGCGGAGCGGCGGGCTGGTGGCATGTCGGCGTACCACGGAAGGGTGTCCTCCAGGCGCTTGATCGTCACCGAGGCGATGTCACCGGAGATCCGGCGCAGCCAGGTGAGCGTCGCGGCCTTGTCCATGCCGGAAGGAGAGGATCCTGTCACCGAGGGCTCAGCTTTCGCCGCCCGCGTTGCCGCTGGTTCCCGCGTTCACGTCGTGCAGGCTGTACTTCTGGATCGCCTGTGCCGCGAGCGAACGGTCGACCGTACCCTCTTCGGCGAGCGACTGCAGCGTCCGGACCACGATGGACGGTCCGTCGATCTTGAAGAACCGTCGTGCGGCGGCACGGGTGTCGGAGAAACCGAAGCCGTCGGCGCCGAGCGTGGCGAAGCGGTTCGGAACCCACGGGCGGATCTGATCCTGCACGGCGTGCATGAAGTCGCTCACGGCGACGACCGGACCCTCGGCACCCTGCAGCTTCTCGGTGAGGTACGCGGTGCGCGGCTCGGCCTCGGGGTGCAGGAAGTTGTGCTCGTCGGCGGCGAGGCCGTCACGACGCAGCTCGGTCCAGGAGGTGACCGACCAGACATCGGCGATCACACCCCAGTCGTTCTTCAGGAGTTCCTGCGCCTCGAGCGCCCACGGCAGGCCGACGCCCGACGCGAAGAGCTGGGCGCGGGGGCCGTCGCCCTCGCCGACCGACACGCGGTGGATGCCTCGCACGATGCCGTCCACGTCCACGTTCTCCGGCTCAGCCGGCTGCACGAGGGGCTCGTTGTAGAGCGTGATGTAGTACATCACGTTCGGGTCCTCGTGCTCGCCGCCGTACATGCGGTCGATGCCGGATCGCACGATGTGGGCGATCTCGTAGCCGTAGGCCGGGTCGTACGAGAGCGTCGCCGGGTTGGTGGCGGCCAGCAGGTGCGAGTGACCGTCGGCGTGTTGCAGGCCTTCACCCGTGAGGGTGGTGCGACCCGCCGTCGCGCCCATGATGAACCCGCGGGCCATCTGGTCGCCCGCCGCCCACTGGGCGTCGCCCGTGCGCTGGAAGCCGAACATCGAGTAGAAGATGTAGATCGGGATGAGCGGCTCGCCGTGGGTGGCGTACGAGGTTCCCGCAGCCGTGAATGCCGCGACCGCGCCCGCCTCGTTGATGCCGACGTGCACGATCTGCCCCTGCGGGCTCTCCTTGTAGGCGAGGAGCAGCTCGCGGTCGACCGAGGTGTAGTGCTGGCCGTTCGGGTTGTAGATCTTCGCGGTCGGGAAGTACGCGTCCATACCGAACGTGCGTGCCTCGTCGGGGATGATCGGCACGATGCGGTGGCCGAAGTCCTTCGTGCGGAGGAGATCCTTCAGCAGACGGACGAAAGCCATGGTCGTGGCGATCTCCTGCGTGCCGGAGCCCTTCTTGGGAAGCGCGTACGCGGCGTCGTCCGGCAACGAGAGACCCACATGGGTCGACCGGCGCTCGGGGAGGAATCCGCCGAGAGCCTGACGGCGCTCGAGCATGTACTGGATCGTCTCGTCCTGGGGCCCCGGGTTGTAGTAGGGCGGCAGGTAGGGGTTCTCCTCGAGCTGCGCGTCCGTGATCGGGATGTGCATCGCGTCGCGGAACGTCTTGAGGTTGTCCAGCGTCATCTTCTTCATCTGGTGGGTCGCGTTGCGGCCCTCGAAGTGCGGACCGAGGCCGTAGCCCTTGACGGTCTTCGCGAGGATGACGGTGGGCTTGCCCTTGTGCTCGGTCGCGGCCTTGAACGCGGCGTAGACCTTGCGGTAGTCGTGGCCTCCGCGCTTCAGGTTCCAGATGTCGTCGTCGGAGTAGTCCTTGACGAGGGCGGCGGCACGCTCGTCGCGTCCGAAGAAGTGCTCGCGGATGTACGCGCCGGACTCGGCCTTGTAGGTCTGGTAGTCGCCGTCGGGGGTGACGTTCATCAGGTTGAGCAGCGCACCCTCGGTGTCGCGGGCGAGCAGATCGTCCCACTCGCGGCCCCAGACGACCTTGATGACGTTCCAGCCCGCGCCGCGGAAGAACGACTCGAGCTCCTGGACGATCTTGCCGTTGCCGCGCACCGGACCGTCGAGACGCTGCAGGTTGCAGTTCACGACGAAAGTCAGGTTGTCGAGTCCCTCGTTCGCTGCCACCTGGAGCTGACCGCGGCTCTCGACCTCGTCCATCTCACCGTCGCCGAGGAACGCCCAGACGTGCGACTGGGAGGTGTCCTTGATGCCGCGATTCTCGAGGTACTTGTTCGACATCGCCTGGTAGATCGCATTGATGGGGCCGAGGCCCATCGACACGGTCGGGAACTGCCAGTACTCCGGCATCAGACGCGGATGCGGGTAGGAGGGGATGCCGTACGGTGCGTGCGACTTCTCCTGACGGAAACCGTCGAGCTGGTCCTCGCTCAGGCGTCCCTCGAGGAACGACCGTGCGTAGGTGCCGGGGGAGGCATGACCCTGGATGAAGATCTGGTCGGCCCCGCCGGGGTTGTCGGCGCCCTTGAAGAAGTGGTTGAAGCCGACCTCGTAGAGGGCGGCCGAGGAGGCATACGTCGAGATGTGACCGCCGACGCCGATGCCGGGGCGCTGTGCGCGGTGCACCGTGATCGCAGCGTTCCAGCGGATCCAGGCCCGATAGCGGCGCTCGACCTCTTCGTCACCCGGGAACTCGGGCTCGTTCTCCGGGGCAATCGTGTTGATGTAGTCCGTCGTCGGGACCATCGGCACGCCCAGGTGCAGTTCCTTGGAACGCTTGAGCAGGCTGAGCATGATCTCGCGGCCGCGGCCGTGGCCCTTGGCATCCACCAGCTCATCGAGGGACTGCTGCCACTCGCCGGTCTCCTCCGGATCGCTGTCGAGGGGGCCCTGGGAGTACGGATCCTGGTCGTGCACGGTCACGGGGGAACCTTTCGTCAAGCTGGCAGGTCATGCCAAGGAAACGGGAAGCGACACGGGCAGCCTTGTCAGCTGTGCACAACGCGCGCCGGATTCAGCCTATCCCTCTTCCACGACACGGGTGCGCATCGGCCTCCCGATAGACTGACGGCACCAGGGCCTTTAGCTCAGCTGGTAGAGCGCCACGTTTACACCGTGGATGTCGTCGGTTCGATCCCGGCAGGGCCCACCTCGTACGCGGCCCTCGTGTTAGATGGGCGCATGGATTCGTCACGTTCGTCTTTCGATCGCTGGGATCGCTTCGCGCGTGTGCCGCTCGTGTTCGCCGGAGTCATCTTCATCGTCGGCTTCTCCGTCTTCGTCATCGCTCCCGATCTGCCGCCGCTCGTGCGGGCGGTCGCGGGCAACGCGACGATCCTGACGTGGTTCGTGTTCGCCGCGGACTACATCGTCCGCGTATGCCTCACTCGGAAGGGCACCAGGTGGCGTTATGTCGTGCGTCACCCCGTGGAACTCCTCGCGGTCCTGCTTCCGGTGTTCCGCGCCGTGCGCGTGGTCGACCTCACTCGTCAACTGCCGTTCTTCCATGCCCGTACCGGCAGCGTGGTCAGGACCGAGCTGATCATCTACTCCGCCGCGTACTCGGTGACCTTCGTGTACTTCCTCGCTCTCTCGACGCTGAGCGTGGAACGGTCCGCGCCGGATGCGACCATCGACAGCTTCGGCGATGCCGTGTGGTGGGCGTTCGTGACACTCACGACGGTCGGCTACGGCGACATGTACCCCGTGACCGTCGCGGGGCGGTTCTTCGCCGTGCTCCTGATGCTGGGCGGCATCGTCATCATCGGCATCACATCGGGAACCGTGGTCTCCTACATCACCGACCGCGTGCGCGAGTACGCCTCGAGCTCGCGTTCGATCGACAAGGCTCACCCCGACGGGAGCGAGTGAGTCGTCTCCCGGCGATGCCCACCGCACGCCTGCGGACTCTGGCGGTCACGCGGCCACGGACCTAGGCTCCCGGCATGGGACTCCTGACCTTCAGCATCAACGTCACCCTCGACGGCTGCATCGATCACGAAGTGGGCATCGCCGACGACGAGACACACGCCTATTACACCCGTCTCCTCGAAGAATCCGGCGCGATGCTCTGGGGGCGCACCACCTACGAGATGATGGAGGATGCCTGGCCCGCCGTCGCGCGAGGAGAGACGGACGCCCCGCCGGCGCTGCGCGACTGGGCTGTCGCCCTGGAAGCCACACCCAAGTACGTGGTCTCCGCCACACGCCAGGACTTCCCGTGGACGAACAGCCACCGGATCCACGGCGATCTGCGCGCCGGAGTGCAGAGGCTCAAGGACGAGACGCGCGACGGGGTCCTCCTGGGGAGCGGCAGGCTCGCGACCGAACTCGACCGGTTGGACCTGATCGACGAGTACCGGTTCCTGGTGCATCCGCGGATCGCGGGCCACGGTCCCACGCTGTACGAGCGGGGACTCTCCGCGACTCGACGCCTGACGCTGGTCTCGTCGACACCGTTCCGTAGCGGTGCGATAGCCCTGCACTACCGTCGCGCCGACTGACCTCGGCTAGGGGCATCGCCGGGACGGCGCGTACGCTGGGTGAACCATACGATTCGACGACCGACGGACAGGAAGCTGCAGCACATGGCGCGACGCATCGTCGTGAGCGGGGCCTCGGGCCTGATCGGTTCAGCCCTCGTCTCCTCTCTGCGCGCCGACGGGATCGACGTCACCGTTCTGGTCCGTCGTGCACCGCACGGAGCGGGTGAGGCGCAATGGGCACCGGGGGAGCGTCCGCTCGATCCGGACGTGCTCGCCGGTGCGGAAGCGGTCGTCGCTCTCGGCGGCGCCAGCGTCGGCCGTCTGCCCTGGACGCGTCGCTACCGCGCGGAACTCGTCGATTCGCGATTGCAGACGACCCGCACCATGACGACGGCCCTGCGTGCTCTGCGCTCGGATGCGCCGGCACTGGTCTCGGCGTCCGCGGTCGGCTACTACGGGTCCGCTCCCGGCGAAGTCCTCACGGAGGAGTCCGCAGCCGGTGAGACCTTTCTCGCCGATCTGACCGTGCGCTGGGAGGCCGAGGCTCGACGCGCCGAGGACCACACCAGGGTCGCGCTGCTCCGCACCGCCCCCGTGATCCATCGTCGCGGAGTGCTCAAGCCGCTCATCCAGCTGACCCGCTTCGGCGTCTCCGGTCCTCTCGGACGCGGAACCCAGGTCTGGCCCTGGATCTCGCTCGACGATGAGGTGAGGGGGATCCGGCACGTCCTGGACACGAAGATCGCCGGACCGGTCAACCTCACGGGGCCGACCCCCGCGTCTGCGAACGACATCGGCCGGGAGCTCGCTGCGCGCATGCACAGACCGTTCTGGCTCCCCGCGCCGGCCTGGGCTCTGCGCCTCGCTCTCGGCGACGCAGCGGACTCGCTGCTCCTTCCGGACGCCGATGTGCGGCCGCGGGTTCTGGAGCGCGGGGGCTTCGAGTTCGCTCATCCGACGGTCGCTCAGGCGGTCGCCGCCGCGCTGTGAGCATTTCCGACGGCTTTCCCCCTGCCGGAGAGGCGCACTGCACTGCGAGACTGAGCGCATGGAGATCATCGAGAACTCGAAGCTCACGGTCGTCGGCGCGGGAAGCGTGGGATCCAGCGTCGCCTACGCCGCACTGATCCGCGGATCTGCGCGTCATGTCGCGCTCTACGACATCGCCACCGAGAAGGTCGAAGCCGAGGTCCTCGACCTCGCGCACGGAACACAGTTCACGGGTTCGAGCGACATCGTCGGTGGCAGCGACATCTCGGTCGCCGCCGGCTCGCATGTCGTCGTGATCACGGCGGGAGCAAAGCAGAAGCCGGGGCAGACCCGGATCGAGCTCGCTGAGGTCAACGCGGGCATCATCCGCCGCATGATGCCCGAACTGCTCGACGTCGCACCGAACGCGGTGTATGTGATCGTCACCAACCCGTGCGACGTGCTCACCGTGATCGCTCAGGAGGAGACCGGACTCCCGCCGGAGCGGATCTTCGCGTCGGGCACGGTGCTCGACACCTCCCGGCTGCGATGGAAACTGGCTGAGCGTGCAGGGGTGTCCACCGCCAGCGTCCATGCCCATATCGTCGGCGAGCACGGTGACACGGAGTTCCCGTTGTGGTCGCGGGCGACCATCGGCACCGTGCCGATCCTCGAGTGGGAGACGCCGGGACACCCCCGGTTCACGCTCGAGGAGTTGCAGGAGATCGCCGTGGATGTGCGCGACGCCGCCTACAAGGTCATCCTCGGCAAGGGAGCGACCAACTACGCGATCGGTCTGTCGAGTGCGCGTATCGTTGAGGCGATCCTCCACGACGAGCACGCGGTCATGCCCGTCAGCACGGTGTTGCGCGACTTCCACGGTCTCGACGGAGTGGCCCTTTCGGTGCCGTCGATCGTGAGTGCGACCGGAGCAGTCCCGATCCGCAACACGTCGTTCTCCGACCACGAGTTGGCGCTTCTGCGGCAGTCCGCGGATGCATTGACGGCGGCAGCGGCGTCTCTGCGCCCGTGAGTGGGGTGGCGGCGCGCGACCGACACCCCGCATCGGATCAGCGCCCGTGCGGATCGGTGGCGTTCAGCGCGGCGACGACCCGATCGTAGTCACCGCGGGCCCCTCCGTGTGCTGGGCGCGCAGCGGGTCTGACGCGATACCCGGGTCAGGACTCCTCGTGAGTCCGCGGATCCGCGTCGAACAGACGTCCGTCCGGACGACCGAGCGCGGTGATGGCCGTGACCTCGCCCTCGTCGAGTACGATGTCTGCGGCAGCGAGGTTCGCGACCTGGTGCTCCAGGGACGACGCCTTCGGAATGGACACCGTCCCTCGTGCGACGTGCCAGGCGAGCACGGTCTGCGCGGGAGAGATCCCGTGCGCCGATGCGACCTCGCGGATCACCGCCTCGTCGAGCAGCGCCTTCGCGCGACCCAGCGGGCTCCACGCTTCCGTGAGAATGCCCTTTTCCCGGTGGTACGCGAGTTGCTCCTCCTGCGGGAAGTAGGGGTGCACCTCGATCTGGTTGACGACCGGACGGACACCGGTCTCAGCTTCGATGCGCTCCAGATGTTCCGGGAGGAAGTTCGAGACGCCGATCTGCCGCACGACGCCGCGGGACTGCGCATCGACCAGCGCGGCCCACGCTTGGACGTACTCGTCCTGGCTGGGGTTCGGCCAGTGGATGAGGTGCAGGTCGGTCACGTCGAGTCCCAGGCGCGAGCGGCTCTCCTCGATGCTGTCGCGCGCTCTCTCGGACGGGTGGTGGCGGCCGGGGAGCTTCGTCGTGACGACGATCTCCGAGCGATCCACCTCTGCGGCGGCGACCCCCCTGCCGACCGAGCCCTCATTCTCGTAGTTGAAAGCCGTGTCGATGAGCCGGTAGCCCGCCCCGATGCCCCCGGCGACGGCATCCGCTCCGCTATCGCCGTTCAGTCGATAGGTGCCGAGGCCGATGGCCGGAAGGGCGAAGCCGTTGTGCGCGGTGAACGAGGGGACGACGGGTCGAGTGGTCACGATTCTCCTTCTGGGCGTTTCTCCCGAGCGTACGCTGGAGGGATGACAAAGGACGCGGACACGGCGCTGGATGACGCTTCGGCTGTCGAGTCGTCGCGGTGCCCGTGCTCCTCCGGTGACGTGTTCGGACGGTGCTGCGCACCGTTGCTGCGAGGCGCACCGGCCCCGACCGCGGAGCGTCTCATGCGCTCCCGCTACACCGCGTTCCGCCTCGGCGATGCCGCGCATCTGTTGCGGACCTGGCACCCGACGACGAGGCCCCAGGCCATCGAGTTCGACCCGGAGCTGCACTGGCGGCGTCTGATCGTCCTGGATCGCGGGGCGGGTGGTCCGTTCGATCGGGAGGGCGTCGTGGAGTTCGAGGCCTTCTGGCGCCAGGGCGCGGAGCGCGGTTCCTTGCACGAGCGCAGCCGCTTCGTGCGCGAGGACCGACAGTGGCTCTACGTCGACGGAGACGTCCGCTGATGGGCGGATGTCGCTGTAGCGACTAGATTTGAGAGCGTGAACGCCAGCCCCGAGAACCAGCGCACCCTGCTCGACATCGCCGACCTGGATCGGCGCATCGCGCAGGCAGAGCGTGCACGAACGAAGCCGAGTCAGGCGGGCCGCATCACCGAACTCGTCGCCATCCGTCAGGAACAGCTCCGTGAGCTGACCGCTCTCACCGGTGCCCGCGATGACGTGCGCACCGAACTCACACGGCTCGAATCCGACGTCGCGGTCGTCGCGGCGCGTCGGAACCGCGACGCCGAGCGCCTCGCCACGGCCACGAACCCGAAGGACGCACAGGCCCTCGAGCACGAACTGGCGAGCCTCGCCAAGCGGCAGAGCGATCTCGAAGACGCGCAGCTCGACGTGATGGGACGACTCGAAGAGGCGGAGGCCTCCGTCGCCGCGCAGCAGGCGCTGCTGGAGACGACGACGGCGGAGGGCACGTCGCTCACGGCCCAGGCGAAGGCCGACGTCGCGGCGGCGACCGATCTGGGGAGTCAGCTCGCCCGCGACCGTGCGGCTGTCGCCGAGAGCGTGCCGCCGCAGTTGCTCGCCGAGTACTCGCGCCGCGCAGCGAACAGTGCGGGCGCGGCGTTGCTCACCCGCGGGACGTGTGAAGGCTGCCGCATCCTGCTCCCCAGCACCGACCTGAACGACATCCGTCGTGCGGCGGACGACCTCGTCGTGTCGTGCCCCGAGTGCGGCTGCATCCTGGTTCGTACCGAGGAGTCCGGGCTCGCATGAGCGGTGCCCGCACGCACCGCTCATGACGGTGCCGGCGTCGGGCGTCGAACGGCGGATCGCGCTGATCTCGCTGGGGCCGCAGGACCACGTCGCCATCGAGCTCGATGCCGACGACGAAGAGCAGAGCCGCACGCCACTGCGCTCAGACGATCTCGCGACGTGGGTGCGGTCCGTCGAGGCCGCCGACGCTCCGCGATGGATCATGCGTTCGGCCGTGGAGACGTACGCGCTTCTGCTCGCCGACGGGGTGCGGATCGCGCGCAGTCATGATCTGGTGCTCTGCCACGCGATCCTCCGGGACACGTCCTCGGTGGAGACTCCGCTGCCGTCCTCCCCGGAATGGGAGCGTCGCGAGCCCACCGTGGCGTTGCCCTCGCTGTTCGATGTGTTCGACGATGAGCGAGGCGACGATCCGATCGCCTCGATGCTCGATCAATACCGTGCGCAGCGCCGGGTGATCGCTGGCGCGCCGGACGGACGCCTCACTCTGCTGTGCGCCGCGGAGTCGGCGGGCGGTCTCATCGCGGAGGAGATGCGGGTCGCGGGCCTGCCCTGGGATGAGGACGTGCACGATGCGATCCTGACCGAGACCCTGGGCACCCGTCCCGTCGCCGGAGGTGTGCCGAGCCGGATGGTCGAGCTCGGTGATCGCGTGCGAGACCTCTTGGGGGACGCATCCCTTCACCTCGACAGCCAGCAGAAGCTGCTCCGCGCGTTGCACCGCGTGGGGGTGCAGGTCGAGTCCACGAGTCGGTGGGAGCTCGCCGAACACGATCACCCGGTCGTCGAACCGCTGCTCGCGTACAAGAAGTTGTCCCGGCTCCTGAGCGCCAATGGCTGGGCCTGGCTCGCCGAGTGGGTGCATGACGGGCGGTTCCGTCCGGTGTACATCCCCGGGGGCGTGGTCACCGGACGATGGGCGTCGGCCGGCGGGGGAGCGCTGCAGCTGCCGCGCAGCCTTCGTCCCGCGGTGCGGGCCGATCCCGGATGGACCCTGGTCGTCGCCGACGTGGCGCAACTGGAGCCCCGCATGCTCGCCGCGATGGCTTCGGACGAGGCGATGGCGCTCGCGGCGCGGGGGAGCGACCTCTACGCCGGCGTCGTCGACTCCGGTGCGGTCGCGACGCGGGAGGAGGCGAAGTACGCGGTGCTGGGCGCGATGTACGGCGCCACGACGGGTGACAGCGGGCGGTTGGTGCCGCGTTTGCGCAAGGTGTACCCGCGCGCGATGGCCTTGGTCGATGCGGCGGCACGAACAGGCGAGGACGGCGGAATCGTGTCCACATGGCTCGGCCGATCGTCGCCTCGACCGTCGACGGAGTGGATGCGTCTCCAGTCGGAGGCGACGGGCGCCGATGCCGAGCCGGCGGTGGTGGCGCTCGCCCGGCGCAGGGCCCGTGATTGGGGACGGTTCACGCGCAACTTCGTGGTGCAGGGGACCGCCGCGGAATGGTCGCTCATCTGGCTCGCCGAGATCCGTCATCGCCTGCAGCAGATCCCGGAGGTGTTCACGGCAGCGGCGGCCTCCGGTCCGTTCGCGCGGGTGCCGCACCTCGCCTTCTTCCTGCACGACGAGGTGCTCCTGCACGTCCCGCAGGAGCATGCTGATTCCGCGGCCGAGGCCGTCCGGGAGGCCGCATCCGTCGCGACGACCCGGCTCTTCGGTTCCTTCCCGATCGATGTGCCCCTCGATCTGCGCGTTGCCGAGTCCGCCGAGAAGTAGCGGGAGCGCACGCAGGGAGAAAGTAGACTGGCTACGCGAATGGGTCGACTGGACGGTCGCGTTGCGGGAAACCGCACCGAGGAACGTCCGGGCTCCACAGGGCAGGACGGTGGGTAACGCCCACCCGGAGCAATCCGCGAGAAAGTGCCACAGAGAGTAGACCGCCCCGCAAGGGGTAAGGGTGAAAGGGTGGTGTAAGAGACCACCGGGGGCCATGGTGACATGGCCCGCCAGGTAAACCTCGTCCGGAGCAAGGTCAGACAGAGGATGTTGACGCGGCTCGCCGAGTCCTCGGGTAGACCGCTAGAGTGCCACGGCAACGTGTCGCCGAGAGAGATGACCGTCGAAGGGGCGAAGAACCCCGGAACAGAACCCGGCGTACAGGTCGGCCCATTCGCACCAATCGGCTTGAGCGGGGTCGATGCACGGGCTGGACCTCACCCGTGTCAGGTGAGGCGGTCGTCGGAACGTCGTGCTGTCCTTCCTAGGCTCACGGGTGCGAGGTCGCGACTGCCGCGGCCGGACCGACGGGAGTCCATCGATGTCCGCTGAAACCCCTGAGTTCGAAGTCAAGGTCGATCGCGACTCGTACCCTCGGCCGGAGTACCGATTCCCGAATGTCGATATCGAGACGTATGCGCAGGACTCCACGGCGGACTTCCCTCCGCCACAGGACGCGCCGGAGTCCGCGCCGAATGTGGTGATCGTGCTCATGGATGACGTCGGCTACGGGCTGGCGAGCACCTTCGGTGGCCTGATCGAGACACCGACGTTCGATCGACTCGCGGACGATGGACTGCGCTACTGCCAGTTCCACACCACGGCCCTGTGTGCTCCGACGCGTGCCGCGTTGCTGACCGGTCGCGACCACCACACCGCGGCCAGCGGTGTGATCGGCGAACAGGCGACGGGATTCCCGGGGTACACCGGGATCATCCCGAAGAGCTGTGGAACGATCGCCGAGATACTGTCGCAGAATGGCTACGCCACGGGATGGTGGGGGAAGAACCACAACGTTCCCGACAACATGACGAGCCCTGCCGGACCGTTCGACAACTGGCCGACGAGCATCGGGTTCGACTACTTCTACGGATTCATCGCGGGGGAGACGGACCAGTTCTATCCTCAGCTCACTCGCAACACGACGCCCGTCGAGCCGCCGCGGACGCCTGAAGAGGGATACCACCTCACGGAGGACCTCACCGACGATTGCATCCACTGGATCAGGACGCAGAAGTCCATCGCTCCCGAGCGTCCGGTGCTCGCCTACTTCGCGCCGGGCGCCACGCACGCGCCGCATCACCCGCCACTCGACTGGCGGGGTCGGCACGAGGGCAAGTTCGACTTCGGCTGGGACGAGTACCGCCGGAAGGTCTACGAGCGTCAGCTCGCTATGGGAGTCATCCCTGAAGGCACGGATCTCACGGAGCGTCATGCTGAGATCCCCGGTTGGGACGAGCACACCGACGACGAGAAGCGGCTCTTCGCCCGCCAGTTCGAGAACTATGCGGACTATCTCGCGGCAACCGATCACCAGGTCGGACGACTCGTCGATGAGCTCGAGGCCATGGGCGAACTCGACAACACCCTCTTCCTTTACATCATGGGTGACAACGGAACGTCTGCTGAAGGCACGTTGATCGGCACGTTCAATGAGATCCACACATTGAACGGATATCAGGAGAAGATCGAGGATCTCCTCCCGCACATCGACGAATGGGGACTTCCTGGCTCTTCTCCGCACATGGCGGTGGGGTGGGCGCATGCCGGCGACACACCCTTCCAGTGGACCAAGCAGATCGCGTCGCACTTCGGTGGCACGCGGAACGGCATGGCCGTGCACTGGCCGGCACGGCTCCTGGGCGCGGGCGAACGGCGTTTCCAGTTCTCGCACGTGGTCGACGTCGCGCCGACCATCCTGGAGGCTGTCGGTATCAGCGAACCGACCATGATCGGCGGGGTGCCACAGACGCCGATGGACGGCACGTCCTTCGCCTACACCTTCACCTCGAATCCCGAGCAGTCACGGCACACGACGCAGTACTTCGAGATGTACGGCAACCGTGGCATCTATCACAACGGATGGATGGCTTCGTGCCGGCATGGCAGGCTGCCCTGGATCGGCGCCGGCTCATTCTCGTGGGAGGACGACACCTGGGAGCTCTACAACATCGCAGAGGACTTCTCGCAGGCGCACGACCTCGCAACGGAGCATCCGACGAAACTCGCTGATTTGCAGACACTCTTCACTGTCGAGGCGGCCAAGCACAACGTCTTGCCGCTAGATGACCGCTTCGCCGAACGTCTGGACGTGCGACTGCGGCCCAGCTACTTCTTCGGCCGCACCCAAATCAGTTTCCCCCCGGGCCTCGTGCGACTCCCCGAAGGCAGCGGCCCGAAGACCAACAACGTCGACCACATCGTCACTGTCCCGGTCGTCATCCCTGATGATGGCGCCGAAGGGGTTCTCTTCCATGTCGGCGGCGACACAGCCGGATGGGTGCTGTTCGTCCGTGACGGCAAGCTCGTCTATCACTACAACTTCTTCAACCTCGAACGCTACGAAGTCGAATCCGACGTCGATGTGCCGACGGGCGTGTGCACACTCGGGTTCGAGTTCCGCAGTCTCCAGCCGGTGCCGGGAGGCCCGGCCGAGGTCGATCTCGTCATCGACGGAAAGGAGGTCGGCCACCTCGATCTCCCGCAGCAAGTCCGCGCCCGCTTCGGCGTGGAGAGTATGAGCGTGGGAATCAACACGGGTTCGCCGGTCGTCGACTCCTATCGAGAGAGGCGCGGCTACCCGTTCACCGGCGAGATCAAGAGCGTCGACATCGACTTCATCTCCGACCACACCGACGTCTCATCCGAGGAGAAAGTGAAACAACACCTCAGCATGGACTGAGCGAGGGAGTATCCCAGGAGCGGATCAGCTCAGTCGCCGGCGAGAGACGCCGCGCCGATGATGCCCGAGTTGTTCCGGTGGATCGCCGGGACGATCGGCGTCTTCAGGTCGAGCAGCGGGAGGAAGTCGCCGGCGTTCTTCGACACGCCGCCGCCGACCACGAACAGGTCGGGGCTGAACAGGAACTCGATGTGCGAGTAGAACGCCTGGAGGCGCTCCGCCCACTCGGCCCAGGTGAGGCCTTCGCGTTCGCGCGCCGACGTCGCGGCGTAGGTCTCGACCGACTCGTACTCGCGGAAGTTGAGATGTCCGAGCTCGGTGTTCGGCAACAGAATGCCGTCGTAGAGGAAAGCGGAACCGATGCCTGTGCCGAGTGTCGTGAGCAGGGTGAAGCCACGCACATCCCTGGCCGCGCCGTGGCGGGCCTCGGCGACGCCGGCCGCGTCCGCATCGTTCACGAACACGATGTTGCGGCCGAGGCCGTCGCGGAAGAACCGCTCGGCGTCGAAGTCGATCCATTCCTTGGACACGTTGGCGGCGGAGAGCGTCTTGCCACGCTTGACGATCGCCGGGAACGCCACGCCGAGCGGAAGCGTGGATTCATGCACGTCGAGGGTCTTCAGGACCGTCTGCACGGCCACGAGCACGTCCTGCGGCGATGCGCCCGCCGGAGTGGGGACCCGCACCCGATCGGATGCCATGACACCGTGCTCGAGGTCGACGATTCCCGCTTTGATTCCCGTGCCGCCGATGTCGACGCCGATCGCTTTTGCCATGGGGGATAGCTTAGCGACCGCCGTGCACGCCAGTAGGATCGATGACATCACGTGAAGAAGGGGCAGCCATGACTGACGGTGACCACAAGTACTGGTACAACTCGGAGACCGGCGAGGTCGAGTTCGGGATGATCTCGCCCTCCATCGATCGCATCGGTCCGTTCGACACGGAAGCGGAAGCCCGCCGCGCGCCCGAGGTGCTCCGCGAGCGTTCCCGCGCCTGGGCGGAGGAAGAGGCCGTCGAGCAGGGCTGGGACGTCAAGGGCGACACAAAGGGCCAGGGCACGGAGTAGCAATGGACAAGCAGAGGGACTTCGTCCTGCGGACGATCGAAGAGCGCGGCGTCAAGTTCGTGCGCCTGTGGTTCACAGACGTCATCGGCACGCTCAAGTCGGTGGCGATCGCCCCGGCCGAGGTCGAGGGCGCGTTCGCGGAGGGGATCGGCTTCGACGGCTCCGCCATCGAAGGACTGACCCGTACGCAGGAGTCCGACCTGCTGGCCCAGCCTGATCCGACCACGTTCCAGACGCTGCCGTGGCGCGGCGAGATCGATCCGACGGCGCGCATGTTCTGCGACCTGACGACGCCCGACGGTCAGCCGGCCGTCGCCGACCCGCGGCATGTGCTCAAGCGCACGCTCGCGAAGGCCGCGGACGCGGGCTTCACCTTCTACACGCACCCCGAGATCGAGTTCTACCTGCTCAAGTCGTCGTCGTTCGGGCCCGAGGGGCCCGTCCCCGTGGACTCGGCCGGCTACTTCGACAACGTCCCCGGTGGCACGGCGCACGACTTCCGCCGCCGTTCGGTGCGCATGCTGGAAGACCTCGGCATCTCCGTCGAGTTCAGCCACCACGAGGGCGGTCCCGGACAGAACGAGATCGACCTGCGGTACGCCGATGCGCTGACGACGGCCGACAACGTGATGACCTTCCGCACCGTGATCAAAGAGGTGGCGATCGAGCAGGGCGTCTACGCGACGTTCATGCCGAAGCCGCTCAGCGGGCAGCCGGGGAGTGGCATGCACACCCACATGTCGCTCTTCGAAGGCGACCAGAACGCCTTCTACGAAGAGGGCGCCAAGTACCAGCTCTCCAAGACCGGGCGCCACTTCATCGCGGGCCTGCTGAAGCACGCCAACGAGATCTCCGCGGTCACGAACCAGTTCGTCAACTCCTACAAGCGGCTCTGGGGCGGCGACGAGGCCCCGAGTTTCATCACCTGGGGACACAACAACCGCTCCGCGCTCGTGCGGGTGCCCATGTACAAGCCGAACAAGGGGCAGTCGTCTCGAGTCGAGTACCGTGCGCTCGATTCCGCGGCGAACCCGTACCTCGCCTACGCGCTCATGCTCGCTGCCGGGCTGAAGGGCATCGAAGAGGGCTACGAGCTCCCGCCCGAGGCCGAGGACAACGTGTGGGCGCTCAGCGACGCCGAGCGACGTGCGCTGGGCTACTCGGCTCTGCCGGCGAGCCTCGACCACGCCCTCGAGTACATGGAGGAGTCGGAGCTCGTCGCCGAGACGCTCGGCGAGCAGGTCTTCAACTACGTGCTGCTCAACAAGCGCAAGGAGTGGGAGGCGTACCGGGGGCAGGTCACCCCGCTGGAGCTGAAGAACAACCTCGAGCTGCTCTGAGTCGCGCATGGTCCGTCCGGACGACTCCGTCTCGCTCTCGGCGCTGGCCCGGCTCGGCTTCGCGGAACTGAGCGAGGCCGCGGCTTCCCTCACGGAACTCGCGGAGATCCTCGACCGACCGCACGGCGTGCTGCTCGAAGCAGACGATGCCGCGGACCCCGATGCCGCCGTGCGCGGGCTCCTCCGAGTGGCGCGCCGGGACGCGGCACCCCTGCGGGCGCTGCTCGACGACGAGGTGACGCGTCGACAGGTGTGGCGCGTGTTCGGTGCGTCGGAAGGGCTCGCAGACTTCTTCCTCCGTCACCCCGAGCAGCTCTCGGTGCTTGAAGGCTCGATCAGCGCACTCGCGACGACGGAGCAGATGCACGAGCGCCTGCTGGCGTCCGTCGATGCGAGAGACGGATTCGCGCAGACGGGTGATGACGACGCCGTGGTCGCGATCAGAGTCGCATACCGCCGCAGCCTCGCAGCCATCGCGGCATACGACCTCACTCACCCGTCGCCCGCGACCATCGTCGCCGAAGTCTCGGCTGCGCTTGCCGATCTCGCCGGCGCCGCACTCGAAGCGTCGCTCGCGGTTGCCAGGACGCGGCTTCAGGAATCGATGACCAGGGACGAAGTCGCTGCCACGCGCCTCGCCATCATCGGTATGGGTAAAGCCGGTGCCAGGGAGCTGAACTACGTCAGCGACGTGGACGTGATCTTCGTCGGCGGCACCAGAGACGAAGAGGTCGTCAGCGAGGCGAAGGCGATGGACATCGCCACCCGGCTCGCGCGCGAGACCATGCGCAATCTGAGCGGCATCGAAATCGAGCCGCCGCTGTGGGAGGTGGACGCGGCGCTCCGCCCAGAGGGCAAGCAAGGAGCATTGGTCCGTTCCGTCGCCTCCCATCTGGCCTACTACGACCGATGGGCCAAGAGCTGGGAGTTCCAGGCCCTGCTCAAGGCGCGCCCCCTCGCAGGGGACCCAGAACTCGGTGCCGAGTACATCGCCGCCGTGCAACCGAAGATCTGGTCGAGCGCGGCGCGGCAGGACTTCGTCGAAAGCGTGCAGCGGATGCGTGAGCGGGTGATGGAGCACATCGACCCCGAGGACGCGCCGTATCAGCTCAAGCTCGGCGCCGGTGGACTCCGTGACATCGAGTTCACGGTGCAGTTGCTCCAGCTGGTCCACGGCCTCACCGACGAGACCCTGCGTACGCGAGGCACGCTCGAGAGCCTCGACGCATTGGTCGAAGGTGGCTACATCGGGCGCGCGGACGCCGCGACCTTCGCCGACGACTACCGGCTTCTGCGGCTCATGGAGCACCGTCTCCAACTACGTGAGCTCAGTCGTACGCACCTCATGCCCAGAACTCCCGCGGGGCTGCGGGTGCTCGCTCGTGCCACCGGATTGGCCGAGAGCGGTGGCGCGGTCTGGTCGCGGTGGGAGAGCGTGCGGCGTGAGGTGCGGGAGATCCACACACGGCTGTTCTACCGGCCGCTTCTCAGCGCGGTCGCCGGGCTCCCCGAAGAGGAGCGCACGCTCTCGGCTGCGCAGGCGCATGACCGACTGGCGGCGATCGGGTTCCGCGACCCCGCGGGAGCCCTCCGTCACATCGGCGCTCTCACGAGCGGGCTCTCTCGCAAGGCCACCATCCAGCGTCATCTGATGCCCATCATGGTGCGCTGGTTCGCCGACGGGAGCGACCCCGACTATGCCCTCCTCGCCTTCCGGCGGATCAGCGAGCGCCTCGGCGACACCCCCTGGTTCCTCCGGATGCTGCGGGACTCCTCCGGCGCTGCCGAGAGCCTGACACGCTTGCTCTCCTCCTCGCGGTACATCGGTGAGCTGTTGGAGTGGATCCCCGAGTCGGTCGCGTGGCTGGACAGCTCCGGACGGCTGCGCCCCCGCGGAGCCGCGGCGTTGGATGAGGAGGCGCGGGCGATCCAGACGCGCCACGAGACCATCGGCGACGCCCTGCGTGCCGTGCGCGCGCTGCGTCGCCGGGAGCTCCTCCGTACGGCGATGGGGGCGGTCCTCGGCGTGCTCACCATCGAAGAGGTGGCGACGGCGCTCACGGACATCACCGAGGCGACCATCCAGGCCGCCCTGCGCGCCGTGCTCCGCGAGGTGGTCCCCGCAGAGGACGAGGATCTGGACTTCGCCGTCATCGCGATGGGGCGTTTCGGGGGAGCCGAACTCGGTTTCGGTTCGGATGCCGACATCCTCTACGTGTACGACGCGAACGGCGTCGACCCGCAGCGCGCGCAGAAGCTCGCCACGCAGATCGTCGCCGGACTCCGCGAGCACGTCACCGACCACAGGCTCCCGCTCGACCTCGATGCCGATCTCCGTCCGGAGGGGCGCAACGGTCCCGTCGTTCGATCCATCGAGGCGTACACCGAGTACTACCGTCGCTGGTCGTTGTCGTGGGAGGCGCAGGCGCTGCTGCGCGCACGAGGCGTGGCCGGGAGCACGAAGCTGATCGAGAAGTTCACCGCGCTGGCGGACACGATCCGCTATCCCGAGGCGGTCGACCTCCAGAGCACGCGCGAGATCAAGCGCATCAAGGCCAGGGTCGAGGGGGAGCGATTGCCGCAGGGCGCGGACCCCAGGCGGCATCTGAAGCTCGGCCCCGGAACGCTCAGCGACGTCGAATGGCTGGTGCAGATGCTGCAGCTCCAGCACGCGCATGCGATTCCCGGTCTGCGCACGACCTCGACGTTGGGCGCGCTCGATGCCGCCGTCGAAGCGGGGCTCGTGACCGAAGACGACGCCGAGCGGCTGCGCGAGGCGTGGCGACTGTCGAGCAGGCTCCGCTCGGCGATCACCCTCCTGACGGGCAAGACGAGCGATCTGCTTCCGGTGGATCGACGACAGCTGGATGCCATCGGTCGCCTTCTGGGCTATCCCGACCGGTCGGCGACCGAGCTCGAGGAGGACTACCTGGGTGTCACACGGCGTGCACGCAAGACCTTCGAGGACCTGTTCTACGGCTGAATCCGCGCCGCGAGTTTGCAGTATCGGGGCGCGTGTCCCAAGCTGACGATATGACTCACGCGCGCATCGGCATCGTCTGGAATCCTTCGAAGGTCGAGCAGGCGGATCTGCACGATGCGGTAGCCGGCGTCTTCGACGATTCGTATGACGTCCGTTGGTGGGAGACGACTCCGGAGGACCCCGGTCGCGGCATGGCTCGAGAGGCGCGTGACGACGCCAGGGACCTGGTGATCGCGGTCGGCGGCGACGGCACCGTCCGCGCGGTCGCAGAGGCGCTGGCGGGCTCGGAGACGGCGCTCGGGATCGTGCCGCAGGGGACGGGCAACCTTCTCGCTCGCAACCTCGAGGTCCCGCTGAACGATGTGACCGCCGCGCTGGAACGCATCCGTGATGCCGAGGCACGTCGCATCGACCTGGGATGGGTGTCGTACGACGGAACCGAGCATGCGTTCGCCGTGATGGTCGGCTTCGGTATCGACGCGCAGATGTTGGTCGAGACCGACGACGACCTCAAGTCGAAGGCTGGATGGCTCGCCTATGTCGAAGCGATGGGCCGCGCCCTCGCCGGCACCGAGATGACGGAGATCACTCTCGCCATCGACGGGGAGAAGGCGGTCGCCCTACGCGGGCACACCATGCTGATCGGCAACTGTGGGATGGTGCAGGGCGGGATCAGACTGCTGCCGGACGCCGTGCTCGACGACGGCAAGCTCGATGTGCTGATGGTCAGTGCAGACGGGGCGCTGCAGTGGCTCGACACCCTGCGGTCCTTCGTCTGGGACAACGGCATCCGCCGTCTGTTCGGTGCCACGGACGAAGCCGTCAGCACGGATTCCACACGCCACCTTCCCGTCGAGCGCATCGACGTCGAGTTGGCGACGCCGCTCATGTTCGAGATCGATGGCGAGGAGATGGGGGAAGTTTCCGCCTTCGAGGTGCGCGTGGAGCCCGGCGCCCTGCTCGTCCGGTAGGGACTCCGCTTCCGCGAACGGCGGTGGAGCCCGATCAGTGAGACGTCGCCGGGGGAACGATCTTCCGGTCCTGCGAAGGGAACGTCACCTTCTGCACGATGATGATGATGCTCGCCGCGACCGGGATCGCGACGAGCGCGCCGAGGATACCGCCCAGCGTTCCGCCGGCCACGGCGGCGATCACCACGAGCGCTCCCGGCACCGCAACGGCTCTGCTCATGATGCGGGGGGAGAGCACGTATGCCTCGATCTGCATATAGACCAGGTAGTAGATGATCGCGATCAGGGCGGTCAGGGGTGACACGAAGAGGCAGATCAACGAGTTGATGATCGAGGCGGTCAGCGTTCCCACCAAGGGGATCAGGGACCCGATGAAGGCGATCAGGGCGAGCAGCGCAGGAACGGGCGCGCCGATGATGCTGAGGAAGATCAGGCTCAGGATGCCGTTGATGAGCGCCAGGCTCGCTTGGCCGATCACATAGCGGCCGACGGCGCCGGAGACGTCTTCGAGGAGTCCGCTGAAGGTGTCGCGCTGGTAGGCCGGCACGAAGCGGGCGGCCACGTGCTTCATGCTCCGCAGCGAAGCCATGAAGTACAGGGTCAGGATCAGGACGATCGTGACGCCGGTCACCCCGCCCGCGATGCCCGCTCCGACGGCGAAGACACCACCTCCGATGTCGAGGAAGTTGTCCGGGTCCTGGACGAAGTCGAGAACGCCCTGGACGGCGTCCGTGATGGTGGAGCCGAACTGGCCGCTGACGTCCTTGTACCAGGCGCTGGCCATGAAGTCCTCGACCATCCGCGGGCCGTCCTTGATCAGGTTGCTGATCTGCTCGACGAGGAGCGGGATGATGGCGAGGATGATGCCCGCGAAAGCGAGGATCACGCCCGCTACGACGATCGTGACGGCTGCCGGTCGGGGGAGTCTCCGTTCGATGAACGTGACGATCGGGTCGAGGCCGAGCGCGAGGAACACCGCCACTCCGATGTACACGAGCACGGTGGCGAGCTGACCGATGACGCCGCCGATCGCCAGCGCCACGAGCACACCGAGTGCGCCGAGCAGGCCGAACTTGAACGGGTTCGTCCGCGCATACGCGCTGACGGCGTTCGATCGCTGTGTCGCGGTGTCTTCCGCGGGCGCGCGCAGCTCGGTCTTCACGGTCATTCTTCTACGGCGCATGGTTCCCCCGGTCGACGCTCAGACTCACAAGTTGATCACCCGGATGCCACGCGGTCAAGCGCGCCACGGCGCGACGAGGAGCGGGTTTCAGAGACGCGAAGGGCCCTACCGCCGCAGTCGCGACGGTAGGGCCCTCTCCGTGCCGTTCCGAGGTGGTCAGACCCCGAAGTACAGCTCGTACTCGAACGGGTGCGGGCGCTGTGCCATCGGCAGGATCTCGTTCTCGTACTTGTACGAGATCCAGGTCTCGATGAGCTCCTTGGTGAACACGCCGCCCTCGAGGAGGAACTGGTGGTCGGCCGCCAGCGCGTCGAGCGAGTCGAGCAGGGAGTTCGGGACCTGCGGGATGTCCTTGGCCTCCTCGGGCGGGAGCTCGTAGAGGTCCTTGTCGACGGGCTCGTGCGGCTCGATGCGGTTCTTGATGCCGTCGAGGCCCGCCATCAGCTGTGCGGCGAAGGCGAGGTAGGGGTTGCCCGAGGCGTCAGGGGCGCGGAACTCGATGCGCTTGGCCTTCGGGTTGGAGCCCGTGATCGGGATGCGGATCGCGGCGGAACGGTTGCCGGCCGAGTAGACCAGGTTGACCGGAGCCTCGAAGCCCTTGACCAGACGGTGGTAGCTGTTCAGGGTCGGGTTGGTGAACGCGAGCAGCGCCGGCGCGTGTGCCAGGATGCCGCCGATGTACCAGCGCGCGATGTCGCTGAGCTGACCGTAGCCGGCCTCGTCGTAGAACAGCGGCTCGCCGCCGTTCCACAGCGACTGGTGCGTGTGCATACCCGAGCCGTTGTCGCCGTAGAGGGGCTTCGGCATGAAGGTCGCGACCTTGCCCCACTCCTGGGCGGTGTTCTTGACGATGTACTTGAACTTGAGGATGTCGTCCGCCGCGTGGACCATCGTGTCGAAGCGGTAGTTGATCTCCTGCTGACCGGCGGTTCCCACCTCGTGGTGCGAACGCTCGAGCGTGAAGCCGGACTCGATGAGCTTGAGGGTGATGTCGTCACGCAGGTCGGCGGTCTTGTCGACCGGGCTCACCGGGAAGTAGCCGCCCTTGTACGGGGTCTTGTTGGCGAGGTTGCCGCCCTCTTCCTCACGGCCGGTGTTCCACGCGGCCTCCTCGGAGTCGACCTTGTAGAAGCTCTCGCCTGCGGTGACCGAGTAGCGGACGTCGTCGAAGATGTAGAACTCCGCCTCGGGGGCGAAGAAGGCGGTGTCGGCGATGCCGGTCGAGGCCAGGTACTTCTCGGCCTTCTTGGCGACCTGACGCGGGTCCTTGGAGTAGATCTCGCCGGTGCGCGGGTTGTAGATGTCGAAGAGCATGACGAGCGTGCTCGCCTCGCGGAACGGGTCGACGTACGCCGTCGTGACGTCGGGGATGAGCTGCATGTCCGACTCGTGGATGCTCGCGAAGCCGCGGATCGAGGAACCGTCGAACAGCTGGCCGTCGGTGAAGAAAGCCTCGTCGACCGTCGATGCAGGAATGTTGAAGTGCTGCTGAACACCCGGGAGATCGGTGAAGCGGATGTCAAGGAACTTGACGTCGTTCTCCTTGATGTAGGTCAGTACTTCGGACGAATCTTTGAACATGTACGACTCCTGTAATGCGGATCGATGGCTTCACGGCCACTCTGCAGAGTACGGACGGGGGATTTCTCTACGGTATCCGCTTTGTTTCGGGCGTGTTACAGGCGTGAGGTCGTCACGGCGACTTTTCGGGCTCGGTAGGCTGGGGGAGTGACGGATGCTGTGAACACGTACCCCGGTGAGCGACTCGGACTCCCGGAGTCGGGTACCGGGAGCATCGCCCGCCCCGGTCGGCGCATCGGCGCTCTTCTGATCGACTACGCCGCGGCGACGATCATCGCGACGGGCTTCCTCGGATACGACCAGTTCGCGCTCCCCACGGAGGCCGGGCTTACCCAGTTCGCGCCGATGCTCGTGTTCGCGGTGCTTCAGATCCTCTTCATCCCGACGGCGGGCGGCAGCCCGGGCCACCGCATCCTCGGAATGCGTCTGGTGCGTCGAGACGGCGGCTGGATCGGTCTGTGGCGTCCTGTGGTGCGGACACTGCTGCTCATCGTCGTCGTCCCCGCGGTGATCTGGGATAGCGACCAGCGCGGCCTCCACGACAAGGCCATCGGGACGATCCTCATCCGCGCCTGAGACGTGATCCGCGCCTGAGCCGAGCGCTCAGACTTTGCCGCGGTTGCGACGTCGCGCGTCGCGGGGCGCGCGGCCGCCGAGGAACGATCGCGCCGGGTCGACGGAGAAACCCTGTCGAAGGGCCTCGCGTCCGATGAGCATGCGGAACCCCATCTCGTCGCGGTTGCTCAGCGTCACCTCCGCGAGCACTTCGCGGTCCACGAGACGGATCAGCAGCTCCACCACGAGACGCTCCTGCGCGTGCCCTGAGGAGCTCCGTACGGCCCGACGGTCGTGCACGGGGCACTCCACGACCACGGCATCCTCCTGGCTGTCCTGCCAGGGCTTGACCTTGAAGCGGACCCAGTTCTCGCCGTCCTGTGCGAACTCCACGATGTCGAAGGCGTGCAACGACGAGGTGCGCGCGCCCGTGTCGATCTTGGCCTTGATCCAGTCCACTCCGAGATCGGGCAGGCTCACCCATTCTCGCCACCCCGTAAGGGTGTTTGAATGGGGGGTAGACCTACTCACCTGATACATCCTGGCAGGAAAAATCCCCCGTGAAGATCGCAGTGCTCTCCCGCGCGCCGCAGGCGTACTCCACTCAGCGACTGCGCGCCGCGGCGCTTCAGCGCGGACACAACGTGAAGGTGTTGAACACCCTGCGTTTCGCGATCGATCTGACTGCCGATGAACCCGACCTCCACTACCGCGGTCGCCAGCTGAGCGACTACGACGCCATCCTGCCGCGCATCGGCAACTCGATCACGTATTTCGGCACCGCCGTGGTGCGGCAGTTCGAGCAGATGGACGTCTACACGCCGAACACCGCCAACGGGATCTCGAGTGCCCGCGACAAACTGCGGGCGAACCAGATCCTGTCACGGCACAACATCGCGATGCCGCCGACCGCGTTCGTGCGCAACCGCGCCGACGTGCGACCGGCGATCGAGCGGGTCGGTGGTGCTCCCGTCGTGATCAAGCTCTTGGAGGGAACGCAGGGGATCGGTGTCATCCTCGCTCCGCAGGTCAAGGTGGCCGAGGCGATCATCGAGACGCTCCACTCCACCAAGCAGAACGTCCTGATCCAGAAGTTCATCTCCGAGAGCCGTGGGCGCGACATCCGGGCGCTGGTGGTCGGCGATCGAGTGGTCGCGGCGATGCGTCGTTCCGCGGCCGGAGACGAGTTCCGCTCGAACGTGCACCGCGGCGGATCGGTCGAGGCAATCGAACTGGACCCCGTCTACGAGCGTGCGGCCGTGCGGTCCGCCCAGATCATGGGTCTGCGGGTGGCGGGTGTCGACATGCTCGAGGGCGACGACGGCCCGCTGGTCATGGAGGTCAACTCCTCGCCGGGGCTTCAGGGGATCGAGTCCGCGACGAAGCTCGACGTCGCCGGTGCGATCATCGACTACATCGCCGGGCAGGTCGCTTTCCCCGAGATCGATGTCCGCCAGCGTCTGACCGTCTCGACGGGCTACGGCGTCGCCGAGCTCATGGTGCACGGCGCCGTCGACCTGGTCGGGAAGACTCTCGGCGAGGCAGGGCTCTGGGAGCGCGACATCACGGTCCTCACGCTCCACCGCGGCGTCAGCGTGATTCCCAATCCCCGCAAGCACGTCGTGCTGGAAGCGGACGACAGGCTGTTCTGCTTCGGCAAGCTCGACGAGATGCGTTCGATGGTTCCCGAGCGACGCCGTCGGCGCGCGAAGGTTCGCCGCCTGCCACGTCAGCCGCTCTCGGAGTGAGCGAGAACGCGGCCGCCCTCGAAAGAGGACGGCCGCGTTCTTCGTGCGGGTGTCAGATCACCGCGGACGCTGTGAGCGTACCTTCGTGGGGTCGATCCCCTTGGGAATCGGCAGCGAGGACAACGACTGCGACACGGACTCCACGCGGCGGATGACGGCAGCCATGGTGGCCTTGTCGATCGCCTTGGGGATCTTCTTGATCGTCTTCGCGAGGTCGGCGATCGCGACCTCGTCTTCGCCGTGTCCGACATAGATCACCGTGATCGGGACGCCGTGTGCGACGCGCTGGGCCTTGCTGCGCTCCTCGTTGACCAGGCGGGTGAGTCGGCCACGCGCGCCCTCGCCCACGACGACGATGCCACCACGGCCGATCGTGCGGTAGACGGCTTCCTGCGTCTTCGGGTTGATGCCGACCGGTGTCTCCGAGGCCTGCCACTTGCGGCCGAGACTGGTGCTGAGCACGTGGCCGGTGGCGCCGGGCATGCCGTCGATCTTCGCGTACATGGCCGACGTCGACAGGCGCGTCATGAGGAACAGCGCGCCGAGGATACCCAGCATCAGGCCGGTGATGCCCCAGAGGATGAGGGTCCAGACCTGGAAGGGCGGGATCAGATAGCCGGCGACGAGGCCGAGGAGGACGCCGCCGATGAGGATCGCGAGCTGTGCCCAGGGAAGCCACGAGTAGGCCTCGCGGGTGAACCGGAAGAGGGACTTGATCTGGGAGAAGAACCCAGGACGCTTTTCGGGTTCAGAAGCACGCTTTGCCATGAGGACCAGCCTACCGAGTCCTCGGCCCTCCTGATGTCGGCGTTCGCGCGAAGCGGAGGCGCACGCACCTCTTCTGCACATGCGCGGAAACCCTCGGAGTCTATTCACAATGCCTCCGAACACCCCGTCGAGCGCGCTCGGTGCGCTCTGATGGAGCAATGGCGGAGATCGAAGCGGGTGCCCGACGGGGCGAGGTGCTCCTTCCCGGGGCGCACCGGGTGGTTCGGACACTCGACGGCGCGGAGGGGCCGTTCGCCGGTGCGCTCGTCACCTCTGGGGAGGGGGTGGCAGTGCGTGTCGACGCAGCGGCACTCAGCGGCTGGGTGGGGTGGCGCCATGCCGGGGCGGAGCATGTCGCTGCGCCTCTCGATGTGGTGCGTCGGAGGGGAGGGCATGACGTACTGCTCCCGTGGTGCACGGACCGGGTGCTGGGGTTCCTGGTCCGTCGCACGGCTGCGGGCACGGTGCTGACACCCGGGGAGTGCAGCACGCTCGTCATAAGCCTGTTGCGCGGTCTCCGCGAGGTCGGGGAGGACCCTGGGGAGGCCCGCAGCGGGGAATGGTGGGTGACCGACGGCGGACGCCCGGTCTTCGTCTTCGGTCAGGGAGGGGACGTGCGGGAGGGCATCGGCGTCATCCTCGAGCGGCTGCAGGAGCACAGCCCCGACAAGGTGGTGAAGCGGGTGCTCGACAGCGTCGGGCGAGGGCTGGAGAAGGCGGCTGAGCAGCCGCGCCTCCCGGTCAAGCTGCTCGCACAGTGGGAGCAGGAGTTGCTGGGAGTCGCTGCTCCGCAACCTCTCGATCGCGCGCTGCATGCTCCGGAGCGCGCGCGGGAGGTCGCGCGCGCCGTCACGTCGCACGACCTTCGCGTGTCACCGCGACGCGGGGAGGCTTCTCGATCCGCAGAGGCCCTGCGTGGTCGTCGTCGCGGGAGGAGGGAGCTCCTTCGCTCGCGGGGCGACAAGGACATCGCGGACTGGGTACGGGCGGCGGGCGCCCTCGTGCGTGTGCTCGGCGGAGCGGTGCGGGAACGGACGGCGTTCGCCCGCCGGAACGGGCCCAGGCGAGCGACGGAGAGCTCGGGCGCCGGGAGCGCCGATGTGTCGCGGCGGCGGGCTCTGCTCATCGCGGGTGCGGCCGCCGCGGCGGTGCTGGCCGTCGGGCTGTTGTGGCCCAGCGGGGGCGTGTCCGGAGAGGCTGCGGATGTGGAGGCAGCGGATGTGGAGGGCGGTGCGACTTCCCCGGAGCCTTCCACTGCAGCGTCGACCGAGGCCGGGGCGGACTCCGAGGTGACGCAGGATCCCCGTCGACGCGCCGGGTCGCCGGACCCCGACGGGGTGTCGCCGGAGCCGGACGAGGTCGCTCCCGCAGAAGTCGACCCTGCCGCGGCGGCAGCGTCGTTGCTCCGTGTCATCGCGGACTGTCGGGTTCAGGGCGACGTGTCCTGCGAGGACGCCGTGGCGGAGGGGGCGACCAGGGTCCTGGATGCCCTCGACGCGGCGACGGACGGAACACCGACATTCGAGTTGGTGGATGAGTACGGGGACATCGCCGTCGTTCGTGTCGCCGTGGACGCACAGGCGGATGCCGCGAACACATCAGGGCGTCTCATCATGGTGCTTCTCCGCACGCAAGAGAAATGGCTGGTCCGCGACGTGTATGACGTCGCGGACCAGCCAGGGTGAACTCTCGGGTCAGGCGCCGAGCTGAGCGGCGAACTGAGCCGACTCGAGGCGTGCCTTGACGGCGCCCAGGAAGCGGGCAGCGTCGGCACCGTCGATGATCCGGTGGTCGTAGGAGAGTGCGAGATACACGTACGACCGGACAGCGATGGCATCTGCACCGCCGACCTTCACGAGACCGGGGCGCTTCACGACCGTTCCGGTGCCCAGGATCGCCGACTGCGGGAGGAAGACCACCGGAGTGTCGAACAGGGCACCACGGGAACCCGTGTTGGTCAGCGTGAACGTTCCACCGGCGAGCTCGTCGGGCTTCAGCTTGTTGTCGCGGGTCCGGGCGGCGAGATCGGCGATCTCATGAGCGATCTGCGCGATGTTCTTCGAGGCGGCGTCGCGCAGCACGGGGGTGAGCAGTCCGCGCTCGGTGTCGACCGCGATCGACACGTTCTCGCTTTCGGGGTACACGATGTTCTCGCCGTCGACTGTGGCGTTGATGATCGGGAAGGCCTGGAGGGCCTCGGCGGTCGCCAGCGCGAAGAACGGCAGGAAGGAGAGCTTGTCGCCCGTCTTCTCGAGGAAGGACGCCTTGACGCTGTCGCGGTACTCGGCGAGAGCCGTGACATCGACCTCGACGACCGTCGTCAGCTGAGCGGTCTGCTGCATCGACTCGACCGCACGCTTGGCGAGGACCTTCCGCAGACGCGACATCGGCTGGGTGGTGCCGCGCAGCGGGGAGACCTCGAGCGGCGCCGGGGCGGGAGCGCTGGCTGCGGCGGGCGCAGCGGACGCGGTCTCAGCGGCCTTGAGGACGTCTTCCTTGCGGATACGACCCCCCACGCCGGTTCCCTGGACGGAGGCGAGATCGACTCCCTGCTGCGAGGCCAGACGGCGCACGAGGGGCGTCACGTAGAGGTTGTCGCTCTCGGTCGGCAGCGTGAGCTTCGGTGCAGCGGGAGCGGCGGCGGGTGCCGGAGCAGCGGCCGGTGCGGGAGCAGCCGGAGCCGCAGCCGCAGCCGGTGCAGGAGCGGCCGGCGCTTCG